>DATHUB010000001.1:0-5571 GCA_035462695.1 Coriobacteriia bacterium
GGGAAGCTCGAGCAGCTCATCCTCGGACTTGCCCTTCAGGTCGGCGACGCTGGTGACGCCGGCCTCGACGAACTTGTTGACCCAGCGGGTCGAAACGCCGATGTCGGTCAGCGTGACCGACTCCAGGTCACCGGAGATGACCTGCTCGGCGGGAGCGGCACTGAACTCCTCGACCTCGATCTCCTCTTCACCGAAAGCGTCGGCCTGAGCCTCGGCGGTCGGATCGAAGGTGACACCGGTGAAGGCGGACACGTCGATGTCGCCCGCCTCATCGAAGTCGAACTCACTGAACAGGGCCTCGTCGACGGGCTCGGGACGAACGGGCAGCAGTGCCTCGATCTCCTTGAGCTCTTCAGGAGCCCAGTCCGGCAACGGCCCTTCGACCGCCGGTGCTTCGCCCTCGATGTTCTGCCCCTTGTAGGTCAGCTTCACATTGCGGTAGCGCTTCATGCCGGTCGCAGCCGGGATGAGCTTACCGATGATGACGTTCTCCTTGAGGCCCAGCAGCTCGTCTTCCTTGCCGGCGATGGCGGCGTCGGTGAGCACGCGCGTCGTCTCCTGGAAGGACGCTGCCGACAGGAACGAGTCGGTAGCAAGAGATGCCTTGGTGATGCCGAGCAGAACCGGGTGACCGTTAGCGGGGTCGCCGCCGGCTGCAAGCGCCGAGTCGTTCGCCGAAGCGAAGTCGAGACGATCGACGAGCTGGCCCGGAAGCAGACCGCTGTCGCCCGGCTCGGTGACCGACACCTTGCGCAGCATCTGGCGAGAGATGACCTCGATGTGCTTGTCGTTGATGTCTACGCCCTGCGAGCGGTAGACCTCCTGGACCTGTTCGACCGTGTAGCGGAGCGTCTCGTTCGGCCCCTTGAGCGCGAGCAGGTCGTGCGGGTTGACGGAACCTTCGGTCAGCTGCTGGCCGAGTTCGACCGTAGCGCCGTCGGTTACACCCGGACGGAGTCGAGCACGGCGGGAGACGGTGTACTCGGTCTCCTCACCCTCCTCGTTCTTGATGGTAAGCAGACGGCTCTTGTCGCCGTCTTCGATCGTGAGGCGTCCTGCTGCCTCGGCGATGAATGCCTGGCCCTTAGGCTTACGCGCCTCGAAGAGCTCGGTGACACGCGGGAGGCCGTGCGTGATGTCCTCACCCGCGACACCACCGGTGTGGAAGGTACGCATCGTCAGCTGGGTACCCGGTTCGCCGATCGACTGGGCGGCGATAATGCCCACCGCGGTGCCGATGTCGACGGGGCGGCTGCTGGCGAGGTCCCACCCGTAGCAGGCCTGACAGATACCGTGGCGCGCATGGCACGTCATGACGGTGCGTGCAGTCAGGTGGGTGACTCCCGCCTTGGCAGCATCCATCAGATCGTCGTCGTTGATGAAGTAGTAACCAGCGTCGCGGACGATCTCGCCGGTCTCGGCGTTGACCGCCGGCTCGAGCAAGGCGCGCCCCACGAGGTTGTGGTCGACAGTCCCGTCGTCCTTGAGCAGGTCGAAGGTGACGCCCTCGTCCGTCGAGCAGTCGAGCTCGCGAACGATGACATCCTGCGCGACATCCACCAAGCGGCGGGTGAGGTAGCCGGAGTCGGCCGTTCGCAGCGCGGTGTCCGCAAGACCCTTTCTGGCACCGTGCGTCGAGATGAAGTACTCGAGAACGGTGAGGCCTTCACGGAAGTTCGCCTTGATCGGGCGGTCGATGATGTCGCCCTTCGGGTTCGCCATGAGGCCTCGCATACCGGCCAGCTGGCGGATCTGCTTGATGTTACCTCGCGCACCCGAGTAGGCCATCATGTAGACCGGGTTGAAGCGGTCGAAGCCCGCAGCCATCGCGTCACCGACGTCGTCGGTCGCCTTGGTCCACACGTCGACGATCTGACGGTGGCGCTCGTCACGAGTGATGAGGCCGCGGTCGTACTGCGTTTCGATCTTGTCGACTCGCTTGTCAGCTTCCTTGAGGATGTCCCACTTGGCTTCCGGAACCGTGGCGTCGTAGACAGAAACGGTGACGCCCGCACGGGTCGCATAGTGGAAACCGAGGCGCTTGATCTCGTCGAGGATCTGGCCCATCTGGGTGGTCGAGTAGCGCGTAGAGCAGTCCTCGACGATGCGGCTGATCCCCTTCTTGTCGACCTCGTGGTTAACGAACTGGTAGTCGGCAGGAAGCGAACGGTTGAACGTGATACGTCCGACCGTGGTCTCGACCCTGCTACCGGCCGCAACCTCACGCTGCTTGATCTGGCCGTCCTCGCGGTACTCCTCGACGATGTCCTCGGCGAGTCGCACGTGGATCTTGGCCTGCAGGTCGAGGTCGGCACGGCTGTCGTAGGCAAGCAGTGCGTCATCGGGGCTCATGAACGCGCGGCCTTCGCCGGGCATGCCCTCACGGTCGGCGGTCAGGTAGTACAGACCGATGACCATGTCCTGCGTCGGGGTCGTCAGCGGGCGCCCATGAGCGGGGCTCTTGATGTTGTTGGTCGACAGCATGAGCACGCGAGCCTCGGCCTGCGCCTCCGCGGAGAGCGGCAGGTGGACGGACATCTGGTCGCCGTCGAAGTCGGCGTTGAACGCCGTGCAGACGAGCGGGAGGATGCGGAGGGCCTTGCCTTCGACGAGGATCGGCTCGAAGGCCTGGATACCGAGGCGGTGCAGGGTCGGGGCGCGGTTCAGCAGAACCGGGTGCTCCCGGATGACCTCTTCGAGAACGTCCCAGACCTCTTTACGCTGGCGGTCGACGAGACGCTTGGCCGCCTTGATGTTCTGCGCGTAGTCGAGATCGACCAGGCGCTTCATGACGAACGGCTTGAAGAGCTCGAGCGCCATGGCCTTAGGAAGACCGCACTGGTGAAGCTTGAGCTCCGGTCCGACCACGATGACCGAACGGCCAGAGTAGTCGACACGCTTGCCGAGCAGGTTCTGTCGGAATCGGCCCTGCTTGCCCTTCAGCATGTCGCTGATGGACTTGAGGGGACGGTTGCCGGGACCCGTGACGGGACGGCCACGGCGGCCGTTGTCGAACAGCGCGTCGACGGCCTCCTGAAGCATCCGCTTCTCGTTGTTCACGATGATCTCGGGCGCGCCGAGGTCGAGCAGCCTCTTCAGGCGGTTGTTGCGGTTGATGACGCGGCGGTACAGGTCGTTGAGGTCGCTCGTCGCGAAGCGGCCACCGTCGAGCTGGACCATCGGGCGCAGATCCGGCGGAATGACCGGGACGGCGTCGAGAATCATCCACTCGGGACGGTTCGGGCTCTTCTTGAACGAATCGACGACCTTGAGGCGCTTGATCGCCTTCTGGCGCTTCTGGCCTTTGCCGTCACGAATCTGGGTGCGCAGCTCTTCGCCGAGCACGTCCAGGTCGAGCTGTGCGAGCAGGTCCTTGATGGCCTCTGCGCCCATGCCGCCACGGAAGTACGTGCCGTAGCGCATCTTCATCTCGCGGTAGAGCGTCTCATCGTTGATGAGCGACTTGACCGAGAGCTTCTGGAAGCCGTCGAACGCCTCGGTGAGCAGCGACTTGCGGTCGGCGTACTCCTCCTCGATGTCCTTGAGGTCCCGATCGGACTCCTTGACGATCTTCTTGACGCGGTCCTCGACGGGCGTCTCGTCATCGACGTCGTCGCCCTCCTCGGGCTCCGCCTCGCCGCGAGCGACCGCTATGACCCGGTCACGCTCGGCCTCGATCTCGCCGACCTCTTCGCGCATCTCAGCATCGAGCTGCTCGAGGTCAGCGGTGAGCTCGTCCTTGAGCATGGCGATGTCCGCCTCACGGTCCTCATCGTTCACCGAGGTGATGATCGAGGACGCGAAGTACAGCACCTTCTCGAGGTCCTTAGGAGCGATGTCGAGCAGGTAACCCATGCGCGACGGAACGCCCTTGAAGTACCAGATGTGGCTTACGGGAGCGGCAAGCTCGATGTGGCCCATGCGCTCGCGACGAACCTTGGCGCGAGTTACCTCGACGCCACAGCGCTCGCACACGATGCCCTTGAAGCGCACTCGCTTGTACTTGCCGCAGTAGCACTCCCAGTCCTTAGTCGGGCCGAAGATCTTCTCGCAGAAGAGTCCGTCCTTTTCAGGCTTGAGCGTGCGGTAGTTGATTGTTTCCGGCTTCTTGACCTCGCCGCGCGACCACTGCCGGATCTGCTCCGACGAGGCAAGACCGATACGCAACCGGTCGAAATTGTTCACATCGACGTCGAGCACGCTTACTCCTCCTTGTCCGACGGAGTGTCGGACCCGCCGAAGTCTGCAGATACATCCAGGGCCGAAACGTCCGCCTCAAGCAGCTGCTCGAGCGCGTCCACCGAATCGACTTCGATGGCCTTGCCCTCGTCAGTGCCCAAGTCGAGCCCGTACTCCTCGGCCGTCTTGAAGATATCCTCGTCCTCTTCCTTGAGCTCGATCTCTTCGCCTGTCTCGCCGATGATCTCGACGTCCAGACACAGAGACTGCATCTCCTTCACGAGAACCTTGAACGATTCCGGAATGCCCGGCTCGGGGATGTTCTCGCCCTTGACGATCGCCTCGTAGGCCTTCACACGGCCGAGGATGTCGTCGGACTTGATCGTGAGGATCTCCTGCAGCACGTAGGCAGCGCCGTATGCGTACAGGGCCCACACTTCCATCTCTCCGAAGCGCTGACCACCGAACTGCGCCTTACCACCGAGCGGCTGCTGGGTGATGAGCGAGTACGGGCCGGTCGAACGAGCGTGGATCTTGTCGTCGACCAGGTGGAGCAGCTTCAGAATGTAGATCTGTCCAACGGTGATCGGCTCGCGGAAAGGCTCACCGGTACGTCCGTCGAACAGTCTCGTCTTGCCCTCACGGGAAAGCGTCGGCACGAACTGCGGTACGACCTTGCCGCCGAAACGCTCGTGCTGCTTGGCCTCGAGGTTACGGTTGGCGGCCTGAATGACCTCGGAGATCTCTTCCTCACGCGCACCGTCGAACACCGGTGTCGCGATGTGCATCGGGCCGGGAACCGCTGCCTTCTGCTTGGGATCGTCACTCCAGCCGACAGCCGCGGCCCAGCCGAGGTGCGTCTCGAGCAGCTGCCCGATGTTCATTCGGCTCGGCACGCCGAGCGGGTTGAGGATGATGTCGACCGCGGTACCGTCCGCAAGGAACGGCATGTCCTCGACCGGCAGGATCTTTGCGATGACACCCTTGTTGCCGTGACGGCCCGCCAGCTTGTCGCCCTCGTTGATCTTGCGCTTCTGGGCGACATAGACACGGACGAGCTCGTTCACGCCGGGCGACAGGTCGTCGCCGGCATCGCGGCTGAACGTCCGTACAGAGATGACGCGCCCGGTCTCGCCATGCGGCACCTTGAGAGAAGTGTCGCGCACCTCGCGCGCCTTCTCGCCGAAGATGGCGCGAAGCAAACGCTCTTCGGCGGTGAGCTCGGTCTCGCCCTTAGGGGTGACCTTGCCGACCAGCACGTCACCGGGGAACACCTCGGCGCCGATGCGGATGACGCCCTCCTCGTCGAGGTTGGCGAGCACGTCCTCACCGACGTTCGGAATCTCCCGGGTGATCTCCTCGGGTCCGAGCTTGGTGTCACGCGCCTCGACC
>DATHUB010000002.1:0-2630 GCA_035462695.1 Coriobacteriia bacterium
GACCTGGATCCACTCGAAGAACGCTGCACAGTCGTTGTGCAGCCGCAGCTCGATCTCCTCGATGCCGTTCAGGCCGATCAGCGTCTGACGCAAGCTGGCGAGCACTGCCCCGCTGCCGGCTGAGGTGCTGACGTTGTTGACCTCGCTCGGGAAGTCGAGCACCAGGCGCGCCGTCGGGTCCTCCACGATCTCGACGTCTCCCGGTCCCAGCATGGTGCGGATACCGGCCTCGCGTTCCTCGGCACTCGGCCCGGCAAGGTAGAGCTGGAGGACCTGGGCCACTCGTTCATCACCGGTCTCCGTGACCGAGCGCTCAACCGCAGCCATCACCCCCGTGGATCCACACGGGAAGTACAGGAGGGCGACTTCATCGGACGCCTCGGCCTCCCCTGCGGCGCACGCGTCAGCGGTCCGGCTGGGCGACGATCCCGAGGCGGGGACGCTTGGGGCGTCCGACGGCGTGGCACTGCCATGGGAGCCACAGGCCGACAGGACCAGCGCGAGGACGACGCCCGCGGCTGTGTGGTTGGTGCTCATCTTGCCCCCTCCATCTCCCACCGGAAAGGACGCTGCGGGTCAACGGTCGTTGCGGTCGTGTTCCCGTTGTAGGGCCGACGCGGCCGCTGTCACTGTGCCGAAGGTCACAACTCCGTCTGGTGGAGGCCCGTGCTCTATCTGGCTGGGTAGACCGACATTGCGACATGACCGGCCGTATGTTCACAGCGACCACGCGGACATACGGCAGGTTGGTCAGTCGAGCGGTGGCCACCGGAACAAGCTCGCCCGTCGCAGGCTCGCTCCCGAGTCGGTACGCGCGTCAGTCCGAGACGCAACCCATCGAAGCAGCTGATGTAGTCACGAATACGGTGATGTAGAGTGACATCGTTCCAGCGGGCTCAAAACGAGCGCAATCATCACCGTTCATCTCACCTTGCTGCCGAACTCAGGAACGATTGCATCGCCCTGGCCATTTGGTGCCCACATCAGGAACACGTCTCCACAGGTGCAGGGACCTTCATCCTGATCACTCGGGTCAGCCATCGCGTTGAGGCTGGGCGCTCCTCTCATTCGCCTCACGTTGGCGGTGCTCCACGAGCATCCGGGCGATGACTCGCGCCACGGTGTCGAGTGACGGTTCGGCATTGGCCCGCACCGGCGGACGGGGGTGGCTCGGCTTGTTCGGCATGGGTGTTCCTCAGATTGATGGTCCAACCATCGGAAGCCGATGCCCGACGTCAAGCCCTGCACCCATCGCCGCGATGAGTTAGGTTCGGTGGAATTGCGCGGACGGCAACGACCCAAGACACCCGCGCGGTCGTAGGCCGCATGTCCGCCACGAGCGCCCCGATCGCGCTACCGACTCGATAAGATCATGTCCTCCGCCATCTCCCCGAACGCGGGGCGACGCATGAACGCGAGGACCTCGGGTGGCAACCCATCGTGATCAGCACAGGTTCGTCGGGACCGTGCTCCGCAACGCTAGGCTGGCGGCCGGGCTCTCGCAGACCCAAGCCGCGCGGCGCTTGGGCATCTCCCAGAGCCGTCTATCGCAGCTGGAGCTGGGCAATCGGCGACTGGCGTGGACCGACAGCCTTCCCCTGGTCGAACTGTACGGGATCACGGTTGCGGACCTGGATCCAAGGGGCCGACCATCCCCCGAGAACATTGCCGACTGCCCGCCCCGCCGTCGGCTGTGAGGCGTTCGCTGTCGGACCAGCTGACGATCGCGTCGAAGCGCTGTGTTCGTCGTTTCGCGACCGCCGCCTGGTCAGGCTGCTGGTCGACGCGGGAGCTGGCCGCTACTCAGAGCCGTCGCACCTGATCCAAGAGGAAGTTGCCGAGCCGCTGGCGCCATCGCCCCTCATCTTCGGTGTCCGCGATGGCGAACGGGCGGACCCCGAAGAGAGGAGCCGCGCCTTGAAAGCCGGCCTCTCCCCAGATGACGACGATGCCGAGTTCGGGCGCTGCCTGCGTGCTCGCGCGCACTTCGAAGACTTGTTCGGGTTTCGATGGCATCCGGAACTCGACCCACTCGTCGAGGTCGGTGCTCCCATTGGAGTTGACGTAGGCGCCAAGGTGCTCGCCGACAGCAGCGGCGCGCTCTTGGAACCGCTCGGGAAAGTCGTAGTCAGTCCACTTCATCATCGACACCGTGGGCGACGAGAGGCGCTCGTCAAGGTCGCGTCGTTGTGCCCGCCCAATTGCCGCTCCGAATGTGCATCCGACCGGCGGGCACCTCGGCGGCGGTGTCTACCCCGGCCCTTCGCGCGTCGGCCCGTCATGATCTCGCGGACTGGTCGGCCAGTAGAAGCAGATGTCCTGCGTGAGGCTCATGTGCTCGTGGGTGTCCCATTGCGGCGACAGCGTGAACTCCTCGATGGTTGCCATGCCAAGATCTCGCAGAGCCGGTGCGATCCGCTCGTCGTAGAACGCCTCCGACGTCTCGTACATGATCGTCTCGGGCATCGCCGCGACTGCTGCTTCGAGACGCGCTTTACGCTGCTCGGGCGTCAGGGCGAGCCACTTGGCCTGGGATCGATACACGTTGAGCGACACCTGATGAACCATGCGCTCTCCGGAGCGCTCCACGCTCATCAACGCCGGCGACTCATGCCGATCCCACCGCTCGA
>DATHUB010000003.1:0-1544 GCA_035462695.1 Coriobacteriia bacterium
ATCCTAAACCCGGGCGTCGCCTCGGAGATCGCGCGGTCCAAACGACGGCTCCACCCGTTCGAGGGCGACGAGCACGGTCACGACCGCCATGACACCATTCCCGCGGAGGAGGAGTGGGTCGAGGACGATCTCCGTCCGAGCGAAGAGCACAATCCGAGCGAGAAGTAGCCACGCATCGGGCACGCCGCGCGGGCCAGCCCCGCTTCGCGCTTGGCGGTCGCACCCAGTAGCAGAGGCCCCGGCGAGTCTAAATCGCCGAGGCCTCCGAGTCCGTTCATCTTGTTCGCGCGGTCGTGCTAGCTGTGCGACCCGCCGCTGCTCGTGCCGCCCGCGCGACCCTTGCCGCCGCGTCGGCCGGCGCGTCGCGAGCGCCTGGGCGCCTCACCGGCACCGTTTCCGCCCGAGCCGCCGCCGTAGGAGCCGCCGCCCGAGCTCGAGCCGCCGCCGTTGCTGCTGCCGGCGCCACCGGTGCTGCCACCGTTGCCGGAGGAGCTGCTGCGACCTGCGCCGCTTCCGGCGCCCGAGCCTCCGGTGCTGCGCCTGCGTCCGCCGCTGCCGCCGGTCTTGCGAGGCTTGCCGGCGGGAATCGCGGTGCGCTCCGGGTTCGGAACGATGCGAGCCGGGTGGTAGTCGAAGCCTTCGATGTCTTCGCATGCGAGCGGCACGCCGAGCACCTTCTCGATGTCTCTGAGCACTTCGTGCTCGGTCTCGTCGAGGAAGCTGATGGCGGTACCCGTAGTGCCGGCACGAGCCGTACGACCGATGCGGTGTACGTAGTCCTCGGCCGTGTTGGGCATGTCGTAGTTCACGACATGGCTGATCTCATTGACGTCGATACCGCGGCTGGCGACGTCGGTCGCCACGAGTACGTCGTGGCGACCGCGCTTGAAGCCGTCGAGCGCAGTCTGACGCTGTGACTGGCTGCGGCCTCCATGGATTGCCGAGGACCTCACGCCTGCGCGTGAGAGCTGCTGGGCGAGCCGGTCGGCGCGGTGCTTGGTGCGAGTGAAGACGAGCGTTCGAGAGTGACTGCCCTCGGCTAGCATCTTCACGAGCAAGTCGGTCTTCTGGGCGCGCGCGACCGGATAGAGCGACTGTGCAACGCGCTCCACCGGATGGGTGGGCGGTGAGACTTCGATACGAACAGGGTTGGAGAGGATCGAGTCGACGATCTTCACGACCTGCGGGTCCATCGTCGCCGAGAAGAGCAGCGTCTGATGGCTTCCGGGCAGCAGGCTGAGGATGCGCTTGACGTCAGGCCAGAAGCCCATGTCGAGCATCCGGTCGGCCTCGTCGAGCACGAGCGTCTCGACCTTCGAAAGATCGACGGCGCCGCGGGCGTGCAGGTCGAGCAGACGGCCCGGGCACGCCACGATGATGTCGACGCCGCGTCGCAGCTTCGAGATCTGCGGGCCCATGCTCATCCCGCCGTAGATGACCGCGGTCCTGTGATGCGTACGCTTCGACGCTCCGTTGATGACTTCGCTGATCTGCAAGGCAAGCTCGCGGGTCGGCGTGACGATCAGGGCCTTGACGCCCTGACG
>DATHUB010000004.1:0-5614 GCA_035462695.1 Coriobacteriia bacterium
CGGCGGGCAGCCACTTCTGCCCGTACACCACGACGACGATCTCGTAGGCAAGGAGAGCGGCACCCGTGAGCAGTGGAAAGACAATCAGCGATACGAGCCGTACTCCGCGCAGATATCCTCGGCGAACCATGTCGGTGGCGCTCCGCACCGAGGAGAACGCTGGGAAAGCGACCGCAGTGAAGATCGGAGTGATTCGGGCGCGCGGGAAGTCGGCGATCTTGAACGCGAGCGTGTACTGGCCGAGGGGCGCCGCACCCATGAACCGGCCAATGACGAGGTAGTCAACGTTGCCGCGCATGTAGCCGAGCATGCTCACGCCGAGCGTCTTCACTCCGAAACTGAACAGTGCGCCGAAGCCGCGCCACGTCGACCGCAGCCCGGGCATCCAAGAAGCGCGCGCACAGACCACCGCCGTGCGAACGGTGATCATCGCCAGCCCGCCGGCGACGAGGCTCCACGGACCCCATCCGGCGAACGCACCGCTGATGGCGACCACACCAAAGCCAACGGCGGCCGAGATGTCGGCGAAGGCGACGGAGCGGAAATCGAGGCGCCGGGAGAGCAGCGCACGATGAACCAGCCCGAGCGAGCCTATTGCCATGCCCGCCGCCGAGACGGGGACAATCAGCGCGAGCTCGGACATGTGGAAGAAGCTCGCGATCGTCGGCGCGAGCAGTGCGCACAGGCCCCACGAAACGAGACCGGCGGCACTGCCGAACCAGAAGACCGTGTTGAGCTGCTCGGGCGCGACTTCATCAGCCTGCACGATCGCGGAGACAAGACCGAGTTCGGTGAACATGGCGACGAAGCCGGTGACCAGCGTGGTCATTCCGACGACGCCGAAATCGCCCGGATCGAGCAGGCGCGCGAGGATGATCGTCACAATCGCTTGGAACGCGCGAGTCATCACCGTCGCACCGCCGTTCCAGGCCATGCCCCGTGTGACTTTCTCCTTGAAGGTCGCAGCAGCCACGCTACACCTGGGCCTTCCGGGGTCGCCGCAGGGCGGTGCGGTATCTCTGGCCGAGCGCCCTTAGGTAAGAACTGCCGCCCTGCTCGGTGCGGTACTTGTCGAGCAAGAACTCGCGTGGTGGTACTGCTCGGCGGGCGAAGTAGGCGGTCTTCTCGGCGACGCGACCGGTGAGCAGGAGGTTCTTCGCCAACCATGGGCACGTGAGGCGCTTGCGGAAGACGAGCGCGGCCTCGTGCGCGCCCCCGAAAGCGAGGACATCCGCAAGCGGCCAAGTCGACCGCCAGACCCGCTTGCGTACCGGGGACGGGGCCGTGCGCTCGAGCGCGACAGCTGGAATGGGGGTGCCGAGGAGGAGACCTGCGAGGCGGAGCGTGTGGTGCACGCTCGACTCGACGCCCTCGGCGCGAGCCCGTGCCCCGAGCAGATTCCAGTCGATCTCCGGTCCCTGCTGGCTCACGAGGAATGCGATGTCCGCCAACCAGAGAAGACGCTGGTAGCCGTGCCGGTTCAGATGGACGCACAGCATCAGGAGCTCGTCTTCTCGACTCGGCCGAAGCAGCGGTGCGCCAGCGGGGGTGGTCGCATCGACGGCGCGCTCCCAGACCCCCGCAATGTCGTGCATCTGCAGACCAAGCTCGAGTGGATCGAACTTCACCTCGACACGTAGACCCTGGGGGCCGGTGAACTCGTACACGTGGTCGAGTCCGACCTGAGGCAGCAGCCGCAAAGGCAGCTGCCGAGTGTCGTGCTCCCCCGCCTTGTAGCCAAGCGCCAGCAGAGTCTCGCGGAACGCCGGCCATGACTCCTCTTTGACGAGGAGATCCAAATCGCTGAAGGGCCGTTCAGCGGGGTCTGCGTAGAGCTCGGTCCCAAGAATCGGGCCTTTCACACTCATGGCACGGGTGTCCTGAGCGGCCAAGGCAGCCGCAATCCTGCCGAGCTCCACGAGTGCAAACGAGGCGAAAGCAGCCGACGCCAGGTACGAGGAGCGCAGGACGCCGGCGACAGAAAAGGGGACGGCGTCCGACAGTCCGTGCCGACGCAGTGCGCCGTACAGTAGCGGCTGAAGGCCGTGAACTCGAGCCGCAACGAGAAGTTCGTCCCAATCATCGACGCGCAGTATGAGTTCTCGGCAGAGGCCGGGGTCGTCGTGTGCGGTGTCGAGGCGCAAGACGCAGGTGAGCACGCGGTCGACGGGGGTAAGCGCGGCGGTGACCTCACGCGGCACGACCGACCGCCAACTCGGGACGAATGACTGCGACGAAGCGCGCTTGTTCATTGCGACCCCTCACGCCACGCGTAGGGCTTGTCCAGCAGGCCCGAGGTGCAAACCAGTTCGTCCACGCTCTTGAGAACGCGACCCGGGTTGCCCGCGACCACTTTGCCTTCGGGCACGTCCGATACCACAACAGTACCGGCGCCAACGAGCGCTCCGTTGCCGATTCGCACACCCGGCAGGATGGTCGAGTTTGCGCCGATGCTGGCGCGATCTCCGACGCGCGCACCGCCCACGCACTCTTCGTACCGAGGACAGGGCGGGTGGGGATCGTCGGCGAAGA
This sequence comes from Coriobacteriia bacterium, assembly GCA_035462695.1. Taxonomy (GTDB): domain Bacteria; phylum Actinomycetota; class Coriobacteriia; order Anaerosomatales; family PHET01; genus DATHUB01. The sequence goes on from DATHUB010000004.1 coordinate 2,533, forward strand.
CGACGTTGGGGCCGATGAAGACGTCGTCGCCCACCGTCACCATCTCGAGGAAACACCCCGTGTGGATGCGAACGCGATTCCCGATGCGGTTGCCGCATTCGAGTACCGCGTTCGTCCCGATACTGACGTCGTCGCCGATTACGTTGTCCTCGCGAATTGTGACGCCCTGCCCCGTCTGCACGCGATCGCCCATGGTAACGCCGCGATAGATCGTGGTGAACGGGCGCAGTACGCATTCGCGCCCGATGTTGGTCGCGGGGGCCTGCAGTGGCCCTCCCTTTCCCGGCTTGCCGACGATGCACGGAGTCTCGACGATCGTTCCGGCACCAATGATCGGCTCCTCGCTGGGAACGTTCACGTGAGGCGTCAGCGGCTCGATGCTCATGCCGCGCCTCCCCCGGTTACCGCCTCGAGATTCCCGGTTTCAACCATGCTTGGCTCGGCGTGAGCCCCCGCGCCGGTGGTGCTGGTGGTGCCTGGCGCGGACATGCCACGCGTCATCGCTTGGCGAATGAGCTGCTGCATCTCACGATGCTCTTGGGTCGATCCCGTACTAAGCGCGCTCGCCGCCGCACGCAGCCGGCTGCGCATGGTGACGTCCTTGTTGGCTCGGATCGACTGCAGTACGTACCACCGGCCCAGTGAGAGTTCCATGGGCGAGAGGTGGTCGAGGCGCACAATCGGGTCTTCGCCGGTGAAGTCGCTCCACGAGTTCGCGAGGATTCTTCCTTCTTCAGCCATCGTTCGGTACGTCTGCGTGCCCGGGTACGGTGTCATGAGCGAGCAGTCGCCGTTGGCAATGCCGAGTTCGCGGATGAGAGAGGCCGTGCGCTCGATCGACGCCCAGGTCTCGTCGGGGAACCCGATCAGGAAGTGCGCCGACGGCAAGATTCCCGCAGCGTAGGTCTGCTCGAGCGAGCCCGCGATGTTGTCGAAGCCCACACCCCGCTTGCCCTCTGACTCGAACATGTCCGGATCACCGGTCTCGATGCCGTAGTGGAGCCTGACGCAGCCGGCGCGGTGCATGAGCCGCAGCAGCGGCGCAGGGAGGGAGCCGAGCCGCGCTTCCGCGAGCCAGCGGATTCCCAAGTCGGCCTCAGTGAGCGCCACACAGACATCATTCAGGTATTCGAGATCCTCTGCGATGGTCTGATCCCGCAGTAGGACGTTGCGTATTCCTGCGCCAGCCGCCGCCGAGAACTCCTCGACCACGCGGTCGACCGACTTCCGACGCCACTTACGGCCGAAGCCGATGGGATACGGACAGTACTGGCAGCCGTAAGGACAACCGTGCGAGAAGTAGAGCGGGAAGTAGGTGGGCAGGCCTCCGAACTGCTTACCACCGGCGTGGTGGCGCAGCCCGAACTCCCAGGTCCGGTACCCGTCGAGCGGTAGTTCGTCGAATGCCGGGATCGGTAGCTGATCGAGATCGGACAAGCTGCCTCCGGGGTTCGCGATCACCTCGCCGCCCACCAAACGGGTGATGCCGGGCACGGCGTCGAGCGGCGCACCCGCGAGCAGGGCGCTCACGACACGCTCTCCAACGACCTCCAAGTCGCCGGAGACCGCGACATCCACCGTGCCCCCCTGGAAGACGTCGGCTGGGATCGTTGAGCAGACGGTGCCCGCGGCTACGATCTTGGCCCCGGTTCTTGACTTGAGCGCCGAGAGCACCTCGAGATCCGTGTAGAGAGACGGCAGGTTCACGGGCGCAACGATCACCGAGGGCCGCCAACCCTCGACGACCTCCATCAGCCTCTCGCGGTCCAGATGCTCGGCTTGGGCGTCAACGAACGCCGAGTCGAAGCGCTTCCTTGCCGCACTGAAGGCGTAAACGAGTGCCAGACTGGGCTGGGTGATCTCGTCGGCGCCCCAGACCGCGCGAGTCGAGGAAAGCGCCACGCCGTATCCGCCCGCGTAGTCTCTGAGCACGTTGCGATTGGGCGGGCTCGGCGGCTGGACGAACAGGGCCTCGGTCTGCGTGGTGGAAGGGCGTGGAGCGGTCACAGCACCCGCCCCCTTTGAGCAATCGGCCCCGTGTCCCCCGAGTCGGCGAACAGATGTGCGTCGGCTTCACGCGTCCGAGGCACGAGCGGTATGACAGGCTGCACGAAGGACAGGACGTCCTGCCATTTGCGCGACATGTCAGACCACGCGAAGTGGGTGAGGGCGCGGTGTCGTCCTGCCTTCCCCATCGCCGCGCGCAGATCGTCGTCCTCCATCAGTCTCGTCATCTGAGCTGCCAGCGCAGCCGGATCGGAGGGCTCGGCCAGCAGACCGGTCACGCCGTCATCCACGACTTCCGAGAGCGCTCCAGCTCGAACGGAGACGACCGGTGTGCCTGACATCATCGCCTCGGCGACGACTTGGCCGAAGGTCTCGAAGATGGAGTGGAAGACGAACAGATCCGACGCCGCATAGTAGGTCGCCTTCTCGGGACCGAGGTACCCCACGAAACGTACTCGGTCGGCGACACCGAGGCGCAGTGCGAGCTCCTGGAGCGCCGTGCTCTCGCTGCCCTGACCTCCGATGACGAGTACCGCCCTGCGTCCCAGATCCGGAAGCATCGCGAACGCTCGGACGACGACGTCCACCCGCTTCTCGGGCGCGAGCCGGCTGAGCGAGAAGAGCATCAGGTCATCGTCACCGACACTGAGCCGCCGGCGGAGCGCGGCTATCTGCTCATCGGTCGCTCGTATCTGGTCCTGCATCACGCCTCCGTGCAGCACGACGTCGTGCGGCTCCCGGAACGGCCTGTGCTCGAGGGCGTCGAAACAGAAGCGCGAGACGTAGACGACCCGGTCCGACGCACCGGTCGCCCAGCGAAGGTAGGAGGCCCACAAAGGGACGCGCTCGGTACGCGGTCCCGGCAGATCGTTGCCGCACAGAACGAGCAGGAGCGGTACCCCGGTGAGGTGCTTGAGCATCACCGAGGGCAGGCCGAAGGGGACGGCGAAGAACGTCACGAGGATATCCGGCTTGAACTCGCGGACTTCTCGGCGGATGGCCGTGAAGGCCGACAGGGACATCGGCGGAAGGAGTCCTCGGCTGAGGCGGTGGCCACGGCTGTTCATGAGAGAGA
>DATHUB010000005.1:0-1525 GCA_035462695.1 Coriobacteriia bacterium
TCCTGTCCGACGAATGTCGCGCGCGTCTTGCACATGCTGGGCATCCAGGCACAAGTCGCCTTCTTTGATGACGTCGACGCTGCGGCCGAGTACTTGAGGGTGGAATGCTCCATATAGCGGGCGGACGTCCGGCGCGGCGCAGGGCGAATGCGTGAGACGAGCCGTTCTGACTAGTCGCGGGAGTCTCGGCGACCGCAGGGCCGGTGGTACCCTTGAGGAGCGTGATCCGGACCGCTTGGAACGAGGGTGCGATATCAGCGACTACACTGCCTACCAGTCGGCCGAGCTTGCTGAGCTATACGATGCCGTCTACGACACCTGCGATGACATTGCCTTCTGGAAGGCCATGGCCGGGTCGCTTGGCGAGGGCCCGATTCTCGAACTGGCATCGGGAACGGGACGGCTGCTGCTGCCGCTTGCGCGAGCCGGCTTCGAGGTGACGGGGATCGACATCGGGCCCAGCATGCTTGCGCGCTGCCGAGGGAAGCTCCAGGCGGAAGCACCGGAGGTTCGCGACCGCGTGACTCTGCTGGAAGCGGACATGACCGCGTTCTCTCTCGAGGGCCGCTTCGCGCAGATCTACTGCGCGTTTGGCAGCTTCCATCATCTGCGCACCGTCGATCAGCAGCTCGATTGCCTCCAGAGATGCAGGAGCCATCTGCTGCCCGGCGGGAAACTCGTTCTCGATCTCATCAATCCCGATCCGGCGCCTACCGTGGTTCAGACGGATTCGCCTGCTGCAGCGGGGATGACAGCGGGCTTGGTCGAATGGACGGACGGCCGCCGGGTGCGCAGTTGGGCGAGTGTGGTCGACACTCACCGCGCACTACAGTGCAATGACTGTGAGATCACCTACGAGATCACCGAGGTCGACGGTTCGACGAGGACACTCAGCGAGACGTTGCCAATGCGCTTCGTCTTCCGCTTTGAGCTCGAGCACCTTCTGGCTCGCTCGGGTTTTCGCATCGTCAGCTTGTTCGGCGATTACGACCGTTCAGCGTTCGCTGACGCATCACTCGGGATGATCGTCGTCGCAGAAGTGTCGGAATAGGCGCCTACAGGAGGTCGCAATGCAGCACACGTCGCGCTTCGCCGATCTGTTGCTTGACGAGGAGTCGCTTCATACGCCGAACGGCGTCATGCCGCTCTCCGAGATTACGCGTGCCGAGTTTGTGCGCGAACTCGAAAGCCACGGGTCAGGTGGGAGTACTCAGGAGACATCGGCCCCGGCCGTGGTCGGTGGGGCTGCCGCCGGCGGAGTTCTGTTCGGCGCTGTCGGCGCGGTTGCTGGCGGGCTACTCGGATCGACCGTCAAAGAGGAGGTTCCTGGCAGACCGAAGTTCCAGACGAAGTCCGTGAGAATTGTCTTCGAGACCAACAACCTCGCATATTCGATGGACGTTGCTCGCGATCAAGAGGCGAGAGCCAACGACTTCGCAAAGGCAGTCCACAAGGCAGCAAAGCGTCATGCTTAGCTATGCACGTCAGGCGTCACCAGCGGGGGCACCAATGTGGACGCCCTCTC
>DATHUB010000006.1:0-2494 GCA_035462695.1 Coriobacteriia bacterium
CGCGAGCACCCGCTCCGGCGTGTCGTACTGGACGAGCCGCCCGTCTCGCATGATCGCTCTCCGATCTCCTTGCGTCACTGCCACGTGAATGTCGTGGGTGACGAAAACACCCGTCTTGCGAAGACGCGCCTGGATGCCGAGAAACTCTCGCTGTAACCGGTCGCGAGTCAACGGGTCGACCGCGCCGAACGGCTCATCCATCAGCAGCACGGGAGGGTCGGCGGCCAGCGCGCGGGCAACCCCGACCCTCTGCGCCTCGCCGCCGGAAAGCTCGTCCGGGTACGCCGCGCCGTAGCGAGAAGGATCCATCCCCACGAGCTCGAGCAGCTCGTTGACACGAGCATCGATCTTCCCCTGCTCCCAGCCGAGCAGCCAGGGGACGGTGCCGATGTTCTCGTGCACCGTCCAGTGGGGGAACAGGCCCACTCCCTGAATCGCGTATCCGATTCCACGGCGAAGCTCCTCGGGCCTGAGGCTGCGGACATCGGTCTCGTTTACGTAGACGGTGCCGGAGTCAGGCTCGATGAGTCGATTGATGATTCGCAGCGTCGTCGACTTCCCGCAGCCCGAAGGCCCGAGCAGGACGACGACCTCCCCGGCCGGTACATCGAGGCTCAGGCTGTCGACGGCCGGCCGCTCGGCGCCCTCGTAGCTCTTCGTAATCTGGTCCAGACGGATCATTGCACGCCCTTCAGGTGCCGAGGAGAGACGAAGCGCTGGACTCCACGCATCGCGATATCGGTCGACAGCGCTAGAGCCACCAAAGCGATCGATCCGAGCAGAACGAGATCGTTTGCCGTCTGCGACACCCCGCCGAAGATGGGGCGTCCGAGGGTACCGGCCGCAACAAAAACGCCGAGGGTCGCATTGCCGATCGTCTGCTGAGATGCGGTCCGGATGCCTGAGAAGACGATTGGGGCGGACAGCGGAAGTTGCACTTTGCGGAGTATCTGCGGTTCGCTCAGACCCATGCCCCTTGCCGCGTCCACGATCGAATCAGGCACCGCGTTGAGCCCGGCGGCGGTGTTGCGAACGATAACCAGCAGCGCATAGAGGGTCAGCGCCACGACGACGGGGGCCCACCCCAGGACCCCGATTCCGAGGGCCTGCGCTGCGGGGGAGTTCTCGGCGAGCATGCCGAGAGGCACCGCGAGGATTCCGATCATCGCGAGACCCGGGATCGTCTGGAAGATGCTTGTCGTGGTGAACACCGTCTCCGCGAACCGAGGCTTGCTGTGGGCGAAGATGCCCAGCGCCACGCCGACAGTGATCGCGATTCCCATTGCGACTGCGGAGTAGGCGACGTGCTGGGCGGTCCAAAGCCAGAAGTCCTCGGACACGTTCCGGTACTCCACCGCCACCCCAAGACTCGACAGGCGGCCGGTCAATAGCGCGACGACGATACCGACGGGGGCCAACGAGACGACAGCGAGCGAGCCGAGGCTGCCCTCGCCTGCCTCTCGGCGCGACGCGACGACCAGTGCGAAGGCCGAGAACGCGGAGAGCCACACCCCCGCACCCATCGAGTAGCGGGCCAGGGCTGTCTCCGAAGCAAGCATGCGCTCGGCCGCCACCCCGGACAGCCAAACCAGGGCGACGATGAGCGCCGCTGAGATGAGGCCTCTCGCGAGCGAGGCGCGCGCGGACCGCGCTCCCACCAAGGATGCACCAAGGCACGCGAGCCACAGGGCGATGAGCGCCACGGCGGCCGGCGTCCCGAGCGCCTCGAACAGGTTCACGGGGGATCCGGTGGCGATGCGAAAGGGAGCCACCGTGCCGAACGCGAGCGCGAGCAACGACACCAACCCCGCGAGCGAGGCGGTCAGGCCCACCTTGTGTGGTGCGAAGCGGCGCGGCATCAGCGTCCTATCGCGAAGAAAGCCCCCGGCACAGCGCACCGGGGGCCGCCTTCGAAGACTTTACTACTTGATGAAGCCGTTCTCGGTGAGATAGGCCCGCGATACGTCCTCGGGATTCTCACCGTTGACCTGAATTCGGCCGTTGAGCTCCTGCAGCTTCTCGAGCGTCAGAGAGTCGAAGACCGGTTTGAGGAGGGCCTCGATCTCGGGGTACTGGTCGAGAGTGGCTTTGCGGATGATGGGAGCCGGCCAGTAGACGAGCTGCGCTTCCTGGTCATCGGTGAGCACGACAAGCCCGAGATCGGCGAGAGCGCCGTCGGTGCCGTACGCCATCCCGAAATTGACGCCGTCGGTGCCATCGGCCACCGCTTTCTCGGTCTGCGCGGTATTACCTCCGGAGAAGACGACGCGCTGATCCTGCGAAAGGTCGATTCCGTAGACCTCGACGAACGCCGGCCATGCGTCGACGTTGTTGAAGAACTCGTCCGATGCGGCCAACTTCACGTCCTTGCCCGCCTCGACGTACTCGGCGAAATCCGACATCGTCGTGAGGTTGTTCTGCTCCGCAAACTCTTTCGTGGTCACGATCGCCCACGTGTTGTTCGCCTTTGCGGGCGACAGCCATACCACGCCAT
>DATHUB010000007.1:0-1729 GCA_035462695.1 Coriobacteriia bacterium
GATCGCCCCCATCAGGTGGCCTTCGTCATCTACTTGGACGTCCAGACCCGTTGTCTGCTCGAACGCGCGCACCACTCCGACGTTCTTGGAGACCCCACCTTGGAACACCACCGGGGCGAGGATCTCTTTGCCCTTGCCGACGTTGTTGAGGTAGTTGCCGACTATGGCGTTGCAGAGTCCCGCGATGATGTCCTCGATGCCGTAGCCCATCTGGGCCTTGTGTACGAGGTCCGACTCGGCAAAGACCGTGCACCGACCGGCAATCTTAGTGGGTCGCTTCGAGCGCAGGGCATGCTCCCCGAACTGCTCGACGGGTATCGAGAGGCGCCGGGCCTGTGCGGACAGGAAGGCGCCGGTTCCAGCGGCGCAAAGAGTGTTCATCGCGTAATCGACCGGAATTCCATCGCGCAGGATGATGATCTTGGAGTCCTGCCCCCCGATCTCGAAGATCGTCCGAACATCAGGATGTCGAGACAGGGTGCCGACCGCGTGCGCCGTAACCTCGTTCTTGACGACCTGAGCGCCGAGCATCACGCCGACGAGTTCGCGTGCCGACCCTGTTGTGCCGACGGCCGTCACCTCGCATCCGCGGTCCTGAAGCTGCCCCGCAAGATCGCTGAGCACTCGGCGCGCAGCGTCAACCGGATTTCCCTCGGTCCAAAGGTAGGACGATGCGATGACGGCGCCCTCGCCATCAACCACGGCCGCTTTCGTCGAGATGGAGCCGACATCGACCCCCATGTATGCCTCATGCACCGGCCATTCCCCTTCTCCGCATCTCGATCATGTCGCAGAACGCCTCGACCCGTGTCAGTACGCCCGTCTCGGAAGACTGCGCGTCGTAGGACATGAACAGCACCGGAAACGCGTGCTCTCGAGAGATTCTCTGCAACGCCGACATGGCGTTCACCTCGGGCATTCAACCGAATGGCTTGAGATGCACGACCCCGTCGAAGCCTTCTCCCATGAGCTCGAGGGTCTTGAATACGCTCGCGGTGCCTTCCGCCCCCACGTGATGGCGGATGTATGGCTGGGTTCGGCCGAGCATGTGGCGAAGATTCGACTTGCCTCCCAAGGCGTGATCGATGGTCGAGCTCACTGTGCAGAAGCGGTGCACCTCGACCCCGCGCCGGGCTAAGTAGCGTTCGATATTCATGTTCGAGAACGGCTCCAAGACGACGTAGAACTCCCCAACGACCCCCACTCGCAGGCAGTACTCCGGCCGATTGATCGGGACTTCGTCGAAAGCCGCGCGAAAGCGCTCGTGCACTCCTGCGACTTCACCGGAGGTCTCGGCAGCCTGTAGCTCGCCGAGGAAGACCGAGAAGAGGCGGTCGAAACTGCCCCTTTCCGTCTCAAACCCGAGCCTCCGGCGAACGACGTCCTCGATCTCGTCGAGAGCTCGCACCTTGTCGAGCGTGAGTTGCAGCACCCTTGCGACGTCCGCACGCCTGACACGAGGGTTGTAGCGGCGCACGAAAGAGGCGACCTTGCGTAGTTCCAGCGACGGCGACAGCTGGATGAAGCCGAATTCGTAGCCCATGTCTCGCAGGATCGTCTCCTGGACCTCGCCGTAGTAGCTATAGCGACAGCCGCCGCCCGCTTGGATGAGGACGTCCGCTCCGGCATCCAGTGCCTCGATGAAGTTGCCAAGGTTGTACTTGAACGGCACGCAGACGAACTCCGGGCTGTGGTTCGTGCCGAGCTCGATCGTGCGGCGCGTGATCGG
>DATHUB010000008.1:0-3586 GCA_035462695.1 Coriobacteriia bacterium
AACGGACCCGGAGCCTGTCACACGAACCAGCGCTCCTGCTTCTATCGGCGCTTGTATCCCGACGCGGTCTCACTGATGAAGGAGAGCTCGGGTGAGTAGCTCCGGACGCTTCGGCGAAGTGATCGACTCCTTGTGGGCCACCATCGAGGAGCGGCGGGAGGCGGACCCGGCCGCCTCGTACACCGCGAAGCTGCTGTCAGGACCCGAGGACAGCCTGCTGAAGAAGATCGGTGAAGAGGCGACCGAGGTGGTCATGGCCGCGAAGGACGGCGACGCGGCTCACCTCCGCTACGAGGCGGGCGATCTCGTCTATCACCTGCTCGTGACCCTCGCGCGTCACGGGGTGACCCCCGACGATCTCGCTGAGGAGCTCGCAAGCCGCTTCAAGTAGAGCGCTGAAGCGGCCGGGCCAGGCGCGAGGCGATCGTGAACCTAGTACAAGAACCTGCTGGGCGAGAAGTCGGCTCGTGGCAGCCCCGGGCGTGTGTCCACTACGTACCAGATTCCGGAGCTCCCGCGCCGCACGCCGGGGGCATCCAGGCCGATGTTGCCCCAGTCCCCCACGACAGGCACGTCACTCGCGCGACCGTACGTGAACTTGACCTGCGCGGGCCCGCTATCGAGCCGCTTGCGGAGGTACCAGGATGCCCCTCGGCGGATGCCGATGTCGTCCCGGCCGTTCCCGTCCCAGTCACCGACGAGCGCTGTGTCGGTGCTCCTGCCGTAGTCGAATGAGATGTCGGACCGGCCCGCGGACGCAGCATTCCGCAGAATGAAGCCGCGCCCGCGTCGAACGCCGATTCCGTCCTTGCCGTCGCCGTTCCAGTCCCCGGCTAGCGGGATGTCCTCTGACTTCCCGAACGCGAACTCTCGGCTCGGGGAGTCGGGATGGATGGTCTCGGCCAATATCCACTTGCGCCCGCGCTTGACGCCGATGGAGTCTCGACCTTCGGCGTTCCAGTCGCCGACGACGGGAACATCACCGGCACGGCCGAACGTGAAACTGACGCTCTCACCGTCTACCTGCAGCGTCCAGGTCCCGTCGCTGAAAACGCCAGGGTCTTCCCGCCCGTCACCGTCCCAGTCGCCCGACACCGCGCGGCCGAGCAGGGCCGGGTCCGGTTTGTCGGTGGTCAGCCCACCGTAGGTCGACCCCGTGAAGTTCAAGTAGCTGCCGTAGCTCCCGATCTTCAGCCAGGTCAGAGGAAGATCGGAACCCGCGCCGAGGGGGGACAGAGGGCGCGCGAGGATCTCATCCGCGCTTTCGGCGAGCCGCGTCGTGTCCCACTCGTCCCCCTCCGCCTGCCAGCGCTCGATCTGCCACGTCCCCGACTCTTCACGCGAGATGAAGAACTCACCGCCGGCGGTGGGATTCGGGAAACTGAGTCCGCCGAGGTAACGCGTGGCATAGTCGAAGCCGATGGGCTGCCCAGACGGAATCACTGGCGTAGCTTGCCAGTCGTTCCCGGCTCCTCTCAGGAGCATGTATGTGGCTTCGTCCTCGCCGGACCACTGCGCGAAGCCGATCTCCGGCTCGGGTGCGGCGCTCACGTCGAACAGACGGCCTCTCATTCCTGGAGGAAACGAGTAGACCGGGGTCAGCTTCGACGCGTTGATGGGCAGACCGTAGCCGCTGTAGATGTTGCCGAGCAGCGTCCCCTCGGCATCGCGAACGGTACCGCCGGGGCTGATCTCCGCGTAGTTGATTGAGGTCAGATTGCTGTTCTTCGGGTGACCTGCGGCGCACAACCTTATGGAACCGTTGCCGAGCTGGCTGCTGATCAGATAGCCGTAGTTGCCGGATTCGAAGGCGACCAGCGGGCGCACAGACCATGTCCCGCCGTAGTTGCGGGAAACCGCGATGAGCCATTGGTCTCCGGCTCGGGTGAGGAGGATCAGTGTGTCGTCTGTGTTGCCTCGGTGCACCTGAACGTAGGTGACTCTCCCTGGCAGGGTGAGTGAGCGTTCCGGGCCGGGGTCGAGATCTCCCACACTGCGGCTCACGCGATATCGTATGACGCTTGTGGTGTTGTGTCCGGTGTAGAAGACGATCGGCGGCCTGTTCGAGGGGGCGAAGACCGCAGGCGTGTTGTGGTCATCGGATCGAGTTGTCCCGAGCACGGCGCGTCTGGTTATCCCGGTCTCGTGTTCATACGCGCTCCACATCCACTTGCCGTCGAACGAAACCCCCGTCTGGTAAGTGATCCCGTGGTGGCTCTGGTAGACCGAGTTTGAGCGGCACCACCAAGACGAGATTGCACCCGTAAGGAGCGGCTCTTCGGACACGAAGGACATCGCGTGCGCCGGCTGTACCGTGACTGTCAACAATGCTGTCGCGGTCCACGAAGCAGCGAGTGCAAGCAGAAAAGACCTCGGGCGATGCTGCAACTGTCTCCCCGTTCGTTGCCAGTGCAAGAGTGCGGCGTCCCGACGCAGCAGCATAGCCAGCCAGCGTGGCCTTGGCAAATGGTGACAAGGGGAGTACCACGCCACCTGCCCTTTGCTCAGGGGAGGGGTTTCAAGTCGTCAACACCGATGTCCGATAAGTCCCGTATGACTACTCCAGTCGCAGGCCTACCGAACATACGACGCCGAGAACCGCTGTGGGACCGGGTCGACCGGAACCGCCTGCTTCTCCTCGGCCATCTCTGTGTCTTCGCGGTGCTCGGCGCGGCCTGGTTCGGCGCCGTGATGCTCGTCGTCTTCCTCGGCCTCGCTGTCGCGGGGGCTGCGACGAACTGGTGGCTCCTCGCTCTCCCGCTTCGTCTCTTGGCCGGCACGACTTGGCAGCAGGCTGCCCTGCACGTCTGGACGCTCGGAATCGTCGTGACGCTGCTGTACGAGTGGGTCGCGCTGGCGCGCTCCGAGCGATCGCTGCTCGGTCGGCTTGGCGCGGAGTTCGTCCCGAAAGGGGAGCGTCTGGTGGCAAAGATGGCGCTCAAGGACATGGCGATAGCTGCCGGGATGCCGGTCGCTCCCGCCCTCTACGAGGTCCGGAACACCAACGTCAACGCGTTCGTCGCCGAGGCGCTCGGGCGACGTCCCGTGGTCGGCGTCACCTCCGGCTTCCTCGACAGACTGAGCGAGGCGGAACAGCGAGCTGTCTTCGCGAATCTCGTGGCTCGTGTCAGATGCGGCGACACTCGTGTCGCGACGGCGATCACCGCGCTGATGGCTCCGCTGCAGCGATGGCGCACGCGACACGAGGCCGGGCAGAACGCGTCCATGGACAGAGAGATGCTCGGCTACGAACCCGTGAACGAGGGCCTCGAGCAGTTTCCGCTCTTCTTCGGCATTCCGATGGTCGTTCTCGGCGAGATCGTTGCGGCGACTCATCGGCATTCGCAGCTGAGGACGGCCGAGAAGGCGGACGCCGAGGGGATGCTGCTGCTCAAGGACCCGCCTGCGATGCTCTCCGCGCTTGAGAGGTGCGTAGAGCTCGACAACGTCGTCCCTACCGCGGGAGAGGCCTACGGAGAGCTGTTCTACTGCTGGACCGGGGACAGCACGAATGACGACGACGATCCCGAGTGGCGCCGCGTCGCACGTCTGCGCGAGGTGCTCGGAGTCGAGGGTTGGGCGTAGG
>DATHUB010000009.1:0-2505 GCA_035462695.1 Coriobacteriia bacterium
CCCTTGGCGAGGTCGGCCAGTATCTCTTCCTTTGAGCGCGGCATGCCGGTGCCCTTTCTTTGGTTGCGGCCGCTGTCGAGGCGGCCTCTCGACTACGCAGTCGTGCGGAACTCGACGACCAGTTCTTCATTGCCTGCCTCAGCGACGGCGTCGGCCACCGCCTTGATGTTCTTCAGCGGAGTACGCGGACCGATACCGCATGCCGGCGCGATGACGTTCACGCCGTCTTCCACGCGACTCGCGGCGACCTGGTGCAGCGTCTCTGCCTTCCCGTACTCGAGCAGGTAGGTGCTGACGTTGCCCATAGTCAGGTGCCCGGGTGCGAGCGAGCGCAGGGTGCGAAACGACACGTTGCTGTCGATGCTGATGCAAGGTGCACCGACGCGGTCAAGAACTCCCGTCAGTGCGCCCACGTCGCCGCAGATATGGACGATCGACAGCACGTCGCGCGCGGCGAAGTGCTCGACGATGCGGTTGATGTACGGGAGCGCGAACTCGTCGAACGCCTTGGCACCGATGAGCTCACCGGTTCCGCTCGGGTCGGCGATACAGACGGTGTCCGCGCCCGCGTCTACGAGAGCGTCGCCGAGGGCGATCGCGGCGTCCGTGGAAAGATCGAGCAGCGCATGGGCCGCGGGCTTGTCTCGGCGCATGGCTCGGTAGAACGTGAGAGGCTCGATGAGCGATGTTGCGAGCGAGATCGGGCCCGTGATGCTCGCTATCATCGGGAGCTCGGGTCGCTCCGCGACGAGCATCCGCGTCGCTTCGGCGGCAACAACGGCTCTTCCCTCCGAGGCGCTGAACCGGGGCAGCCGGTCGACGTGGCTCAACTCCGAGATCACGTACTCGATGACGCGCGGTTCGGTCTTTGCGTCACCGAGATCGACGGCGGCGCCCATACCCTCGGCCTCTATCGTCATGCAGAAGGGTGCGCCCAGGTTCTCGACGCCGCCATGCTCAGCCATTCCGAGTACGAGACGAGCCATGCTCTCAGGCTCAACATGGGCGCGCGGCCACGACTCCCCTACGATCTGCATGACCTCGGTTACCGCCATGTTCATCATGCCGCCGGGGCAGATGAAGGGAGGGCGATCGACCGCGTCGCGTTCGAGCGTGCTGCGCAGCCGTTGTCGTGGAGTCGGGGGTGTCATGCGAGTCCGTTCGATGCGAGTGTTGTTTATGCGCGTTATAAGCGCGGATGATATCACGCATGCCCGCAACAGCAAACGCCGGACCGACTACTGCACCGTATCGAGGTCTTCGCTCTCCCCCGCCCCGATCTCGGTGAGAAAGACCTGCCCGTAGCGCTCGAGTTTGGCGCTGCCCACCCCATGGACGGCGAGCATGTCGTCGAGAGTCACCGGCCGACGCGCGGCCATGTCCATGAGCGAGCGATCGCCGAACACCACGTAGGCTGGCACTCCCTGCTCGGAGGCGAGCCGATGCCTGAGTGCGCGCAGGCGCTCGAAGAGCTCCTCGTCGTAGGCCGAGGGCACGCCAGTGCCGAAGCTCGAACGCGGCCGCTTGATCTTCTCGGCTTTGATGCGGACCCGTGGCTTCGCGAGCTCCACCGGCTCCTCGCCGCGCAGGACCGGACGAGCGGACTCGGTCAATTTGAGGACGGAGTAGGCCGCGATGTCCTGCACGAGGTAGCCGCGGTGAATTAGCTGCCTAAGGATGCTCGACCACTCGTCTCGGGACCGGTCGGCGCCGATACCGTAGACGCTCAGCTTGTCGTGCCCGAGGTCGCGAATGCGCTGCGAGTCAGCGCCCTTGAGCACGTCGGTAACGTAGCCGAGGCCGAAGCGCTGATCGAGTCGAAAGACTGCCGAGAGGGCCTTCTGCGCGTCGACCGTTCCGTCGAAGAGCTCGGGCGGGTCGAGGCAGATATCGCAGTTGCCACAGTCGGCCTCGAGCGGTTCCCCGAAGTAGCCGAGCAGTACTCGGCGCCTGCACGTGACCGCCTCGGCGAACGCGACCATCGCGTCCAGCTTGTGGGTCTCGATCCGAACCTGCTCGGCGTTCTCTCCGCGCTGTACGAGCGTGCGCGCGGTCACGACGTCTTGCAGACCGAAGAGGCAGAATGCCTCGGCGGGTAGCCCGTCGCGGCCCGCTCGGCCGGTCTCTTGGTAGTAGCCTTCGATGTTTTTGGGGCAGTCGTAGTGGACGACGAAGCGCACGTCGGGCTTGTCGATGCCCATGCCGAACGCGACGGTGGCGACGACGACCTCGATGTCGTCGCGCAGGAACGCGTCCTGCACGCGGGTGCGCTCGGGCGCGGGAAGCCCTGCGTGGTACGCCGAGGCCTTAACTCCGTCGGCTCGAAGCTTCTTTGCGACCTCCTCGACCCGCTTGCGAGTCAGGCAGTAGACGATGCCGGACTCGCCTTTGTGCTGGCCGATGAAGGCCTTGAGCTGTATCGCGCCGTTCGTCTTGTCGACAAGCGTGTAGCGGATATTGGGGCGGTCGAAGCCGGCCGCATACACCGGACACTCGAGCAGGCCG
>DATHUB010000010.1:0-8869 GCA_035462695.1 Coriobacteriia bacterium
AAACCAACTGCTGGATCGTGAGCGACGGAACCGGCGGACCTTCTGTCGTCATCGACCCGGGCGAGGACCTTGAGCGGATCGTCGCTGCGCTGGATGGCGCCGTCGTCGCCGCGATCGTCCTGACTCATGGCCATTTCGACCACCTCGGCGCTGCGGGAGGGCTCATCGCTGTCACCCACGCGCCTCTGCTCGTACATGCAGACGACGCCTCCCGCCTGTCGTCGCCCGGCGCTGAGGGCACCGGCGGAGCCGTCTTTGGCTTCTCGCACGTCGCCCCGGAGCCTGATCGCGTCCTCGCTGATGGTGACGAGGTCACTGCGGGCGCGCTCGTCCTTCGGGTGCTCCACACTCCGGGCCACACGCCCGGGGGCATCTCGCTGTTCGTGGAGGATGCTGCCGGTGCCGTTCCGCACCTGTTCGCAGGCGATACCGTCTTCGCCGGCTCCGTAGGTCGTACCGACTTCCCCGGCGGTGACGCGCGGACGCTCTCACGCTCGATCGCCGAGAAGATCGCGCCCCTGCCGCCGGAGACCATCGTCCACCCGGGGCATGGCCCGGACACGACGATCGGTCGCGAGGCCCGGATCAACCCCTTCTGGCCGAGGGCCTAGCGCCATGGGACTCCACACTCGCGATCTCGTGCTCATCGGAGTTGGCGGTGCGCTCGGCTCGATGCTTCGCTACCTCGTAGGACGCGTGATGGCCCCGCACACAGGCTTCGCCTTCCCGTGGCAGACCTTCGTGGTCAATGCAACGGGCGCATTCGCGATAGGGCTGCTGATCGTGCTCGCAGCCAAGGGCGGATGGCCCGGATGGTGGCGACCATTCATAGCGGTAGGCATTCTCGGTGGCTACACCACCTTCTCGACGTTTTCGCTTGAAGTGGTGGAGCTGACCTTGAAGGGGAGTGGCGGGCTAGCCGCGGCGTACGCAGCAGGTTCGGTTGCAGCTGGCGTCGTGGGCTGCGCCGCCGGCGTCTTCCTCGGCAGGGCCCTGTAGCACGCGGCTCGGTTTCGGCACGCATCCTGCTTGCTTGAGACCATCCATTACAACCGCGTCATTGAGGGTCAATCACATGTTTTCTCATCTTCTGAACGCGCTTCAGCCCGCAGGTCTCGTACTCGTCGGCGCCGGACTCGTCTCGCTGGTCTTCAGCAAGCGGCTGGCAGGACTTGATTCGCTGCTCGACTCCGCCTCAGTTGCCAAGGTCGACCCGGAGTACTCGCGCAAGTGGGTGGAGGTTGCCGGCGCCGTGTGGGGCTCGGTCGGACTTCTCCTGCTGTTCGCCAGCCGATTCATCGGCTAGCGTTCGCCGACCGAGACATCCTCAAGCGTCGTGGAAGAGCCACGCCGCTTGCTGCATAATCGTGAGCCACACTCGCATTCAGAGGGAAGGCCTCACGTGGACTATCGCGCTCCCAAGGGCACCGCAGACATGCTCCCCAAGACTGCCCGGGCATGGGAGTACCTGCTCAGGACTGCCCAGGAACTCTTCGCGCTCTTCGGTTATGAGCCGATCTACACTCCTCTGTTCGAGTCGACCGAAGTCTTTGTCCGCGGCATCGGCGAAGCCACCGACATAGTCGGCAAAGAGATGTATACGTTCCTCGACAAGGGGGAGCGCTCTCTCACGCTGCGGCCAGAAGGCACTGCGAGCGTGGTTCGCTCGGCGCTCGAGCACAATCTCACCTCGAACGGGCAGGGCTCGAAGCTCTACTACGCCGGCCCGATGTTTCGCTACGAGCGGCCGCAGAAGGGACGCATGCGTCAGTTCTGGCAGATTGGCGCCGAAGCCCTCAACATGGCCGAGCCCTCGGCGGACGCCGAGATGATCGCCATGCTCATGGCGTTCTTCCAGGCCGTTGGCATTCCGCGCGAGAACATGCGCCTGCTCGTGAACTCAATGGGTGACGAGCGCTGTCGTCCCGCGTATCGCGAAAAGGTTGCCGGCTACATCCGGTCGCACTCGGGAGCTCTGTGCGAGGAGTGCAACCGCCGCGCGGACACGAACCCGTTGCGGGCCTTCGACTGCAAGAACGCGCAGTGCCGCGAAGTCATGGCAGAGGCACCTCTCTTGAAGGATGAACTTTGTGACGACTGCGCAACTCACTACGCTGCGGTGAAAGCTCACCTGGACGGCCTCGGTGTCTCGTACCAAGAGGATCCGAAGCTGGTTCGGGGTCTCGACTACTACACGCGTACCGTGTTCGAAGTACAGGCCGACGCCGGACTCGGATCTCAGAATGCGATCGGCGGCGGTGGCCGATACGACCGGCTGATGGAAACCTACGGCGGCCCGGCCACTCCCGGTCTTGGCTTCGCCCTCGGCTTCGAGCGCACGCTCCTCGCGATGGAGGCCGCACACGCGCCGATTCCCGCACCTCCGGTGGCCGAGGTGTACGTCGCTCGAGTCGACGCTTGCACGGAGGCCGAAGTCTTCGGCTTCACCTCGGCGCTGAGATCCGCGGGCGTGGCTGCGGAGATGGACCACCAGGCTCGCTCCCTCAAGTCGCAGTTCAAGCAGGCCGACCGGCTCGGCGCACGCATGGTGGTCGTCGTAGGGCCCGATGAGTTGGCCGCAGGCGAGGTCACTCTCCGTGACATGCACACGAAGCAGGAACAGCGCATAGCAGTTGCAGGTCTCGTCGAGGCCGTCAGGTCGCAGTTGCCATAGCCTTCAGTCGCGCCTCTTCGTGCGGATCGCTCTTCGCAGCGTCCGAAAGCGCCTTCTGCTCTTGCGACAGGGCAGTCAGATTTGTGGGGCAGGGGTTCTCTCGTAGCAGCCGGGCCATCCACACCGCGTTGTACGCCATCCACGCGGCCACCTTGTTGGTGTAGAAGTGGCGGTCGCCATGCGCCTCGATGTAGCTGGGGCCGGCTCCGGCATCTCCCACCCAGTAGACGTCAGAGTTCGGCGGTATGGTGCAGCCGAGCGATTCGAGGGCGAACAGGACCTCGGACGAGCTTGCCTGCGCACCGTCCTCGTTTCCCGTGACTATCACTCCGCCGACTTTGTTGTAGAGGGGGAACTGTCCGGTCTCTTCATCGTAGGATGAAAAGGTGTCATCCAGTCTCTCGATGACACGCTGGCATATGGACGATATGTGGCCGAGCCAAATCGGTGTTCCGATGACGAGGATGTCGCACTGTCGGACCTTTTCGAGGATCGCCGGCCAGCCGTCTCCCGGCCCGAGGTCGGATGATATGCCCGTGCCCACTGAGTGGTCCGCGATGCGCACGGTCTCGGTTCGGACTCCTTGACGGCTCATCAGACCCTCTACCTTCGCAATCAGGGCTTGGGTGTTGGAGGGCTCAGGACTTGGTTTGAGCGTGCAGTTCAGGAAAAGTGCATGGAGCTCCACTGTGTGCCTCCCCCGAGAATCGGATATCCTCCCATATACCCGCGCGCTCAACGGGACGAGATGATGCGCCTGCCGCCCTGGCAGGCACCCGACCGAAAGGCCTTCGACGCCCATGCTGGATGCAAGATATTCGATGAGATCGCACGTATGTGGCTCTGTGTCGGCGGAGTTGGTGGGCGAGCGAGTGCGTCTTGCCGGTTGGGTTGCAAAGCGTAGGGACCACGGTGGACTGATCTTTCTGGATCTTCGCGACCGCACCGGGATACTCCAGTGCGTCTTCGACCCCGAGGCTTCCGGAGCGGCTTTCATCACGGCCGAGCAGGTCAGGCCGGAGTGGGTCGTGATGCTTGAGGGAGCAGTGCGCAGGCGCCCCGATGGGACCGAAAACCCGAGCATGATGACGGGCGCTGTAGAGGTCATCATCGACTCGGCCAAGGTTCTCAATCGAAGCGAGACGCCGCCGTTCGAAATCGAAGCCGGGATTGACACTGACGAGCTGACCCGCATGAAGTGGCGGTACCTCGACATCCGCCGACCCGAGGTCTTTTCGGCACTCGCCCTGCGCGACAAAGTGACCCAGCGCTTTCGTAAGTCACTCGAACATCGCGGCTTCATGGAGGTCGAGACCCCGATTCTGGGACGCTCCACACCGGAAGGCGCACGAGACTTCATCGTTCCGAGCCGCCTGAACCCGGGCAAGTTCTACGCGCTGCCGCAGTCGCCACAGCTTTTCAAGCAGCTGCTGATGGTCGGCGGCGTGGAGCGCTACTACCAGATCGCCCGCTGCTTCCGGGACGAGGACCTGCGCGCGGACCGCCAGCCGGAGTTCACTCAGGTGGACATTGAGATGAGCTTTGTTGAGATCGACGACATCCTCGCGATGATGGAAGACGTCATGCGCGAAGTGATGCACGAGGCCGGACACGATCTGCCGATTCCGCTTTCGCGCATCACGTGGCACGAGGCTATGGAGCGGTTCGGCTCCGACCGGCCTGACACCCGTTTCGGCTTGGAGCTCGTTGACGTCTCCGCGGTCTTCTCGGCGAGCGAGTTCAAGGTGTTCAGCGGGGCGCTCGGCAGCGGAGGGGCGATCAAAGCCCTCAATGCCAAGGGCGCGGGTGACTGGAGCCGAGGCCGCATCGACGCGCTGAACCAGCTCGCGATAGACAGCGGCGCCAAGGGGCTTGCGTGGGTGGCCCTCAACAGTGCCGGCGAAATCAAGTCGCCTGTCGCCAAGTTCTTCACTGAGCAGGAGATGGCGGCGCTTCGTGAGGCAGTGGCTGCCGAGCCGGGCGACCTGATCTGCATGGTCGCTGACAAGCGCGATCTTGCTAACGAGGTCCTCGGAACACTGCGGCTGCGTCTCGCCGACGAGCTTCAGATCGAGCGTCACGGATTCTCGACACTGTGGGTAGTCGACTTCCCGATGTTCAAGTACGACGACGAGGAGGAGCGGTGGTCGGCGAACCATCACCCCTTCACGCGTCCGTTCGACGAGCACGTCGAGCTCCTCGAGAGCGATCCCGGAGCCGTGCTGAGCTACGCCTACGACCTGGTCATGAACGGTTTGGAGATCGGCGGAGGCACGCTGCGAATCCATTCGGCCGAGCTTCAGGAGCGGGTGCTCGAGCGCATCGGACTCTCGCAGACCGAGGCCAGCGAGCAGTTCGGCTTCCTGCTGGAAGCGCTCTCGTTCGGCGCTCCACCGCACGGCGGAATCGCACTGGGGCTCGACCGCCTCGTCATGCTCCTTGCCGGTGCGCACTCGATTCGCGAGGTGATTGCGTTCCCGAAGACGAGCTCCGGGGGCGATCCGATGACTCAGGCCCCTGACGTCGTGAGCGCCCGACAGCTCAAGGACGTGCACCTGCGCACCGATTAGGAGAATGAGGAGTCGTTTCGCATTGTGCGAAGCGTCACTGACTGTGTTGTTCGGCTCCTCGACGGCGCGGTACACTTTGAACAGGCTTCGCCTTGCCAGTGGCTCGGCACATAACGGTCGAACCAACACTTCCCACACGGGAGCCTCACATTTCGGGGCCGACAGGTATCCCCCTCGGGGGAAGCTGGAAGTCCCGGTGCGGGCACCCACCTGCCGAGGCAGGTTCACCAGGTCGGGCTACGGCAGGGCGGGCCGCATACATTGCAGCTTGGAGGCAGCACTATGCGTAGACTAGTCGCAGCACTGCTCGTAGCATTCCTCGCACTGACTCTCGTCGGCTGCGGTGGGGGCGGCGAGGAAGAGGCGGCCGCACCGCCGCCCGAACAGGCTGCACCCGCACCAGCGCCTGCTCCGGTCGATGGCCAGGTCGCTTCCCCGATCGCGGACCGTTCTGATCTGTCGGGTGAGGTGTTCGTTCCGTTCCCGACCGGCGAGGGCGTCCCCTCGGCGGTCCAAGAGCGCCTCGACACGAATCAGGCGATGCTGCTCCTGTTCTTCAACGCGGACCAGGAAGTGACTGATGAGGTCCGGGATGAAGTAGACAAAGTCGCTGAGGACAACCGCGGACTCATCGACCTGCTCACCTACGACGTAGGCAAGAGTACGAAGGTGAACTCCGACGGCGAGGTCGTGATCGACGAACAGGAGCTGACCAACGATCCGAGCGGGCAAGAAGCAGTCCGGTTCGCCCACGAGATCGGTGTCGATCACCTGCCCTACATCGTGATCGTCGACGAGCAGGGGTATGAGATCTTCTGGTCGCGCGGCTTCATCGATGCCGAGCTGCTCGACCGGCAAGTGGAGCGCGCAACTCCCTAAGAGAGCTCCCTATTGGACTCGCTGTTCGACGATCAAGCTCGTCAAGCACGTGCCTCGGCGGCGCCACTCGCCGCGCGGCTGCGGCCGCGCACCCTCACGGAGTTCGTCGGCCAGGAGAAGGTGGTCGGCCCGGGCACGTGGCTGCGTCGCGCCATCGAGACGGACTCGCTCTCCTCGGTCATTCTTTTTGGTCCCGCCGGCACCGGTAAGACGAGCCTCGCCCGTGTGATCGCCGAGGTGACGGAGTCCCACTTCGAAGAGGTGTCGGCCGTTACTTCCGGTGTTGCGGACTTGCGCCGAGTCATCGAGGCCGCATCGCAGCGCCTCGGGCTTTCGAGCAAACGGACGATCCTGTTCATCGATGAGATCCACCGGTTCAGCAAGTCGCAGCAGGACGCACTGCTTCACGCCGTCGAGGACCGCGTGGTCGTTCTGATCGGCGCAACGACCGAAAACCCCTTCTTCGAGGTTAATGCGCCGCTCGTCAGCCGTTCCCGCGTCGTCGAGCTTGAGCCTCTTGAGGACGAAGACGTTCGGACGATCGTCCGACGCGCTCTGGTCGACGAACGGGGCTTCAGCGGCACCGTCACACTCGAAGAGGACGCGGAGGACGCCATCGTGACGATGGCCGGAGGAGACGCACGCGTCGCATTGACGACTCTCGAACTCGCTGCCGGATGCGTGCTGCCCGACGATGCGGGTCGCAGCATCGTGACCCTTCGGGCCGTGAGAGAGGCCTCACCCTCTCGTATTCTGCCCTACGACAAACAGGGCGACGTGCACTACGACGTGGTGAGCGCGTTCATCAAGTCGATGAGAGGGAGCGATCCTGACGCCGCCGTCTACTGGCTCGCGCGGATGGTGCACGGAGGCGAGGACCCGAAGTTCATCGCCCGCCGAATGCTCATCTTCGCTTCGGAGGACGTCGGCAATGCGGACCCGCAAGCTTTTCTGATTGCCCACGCAGCGTTTAAGGCAGCGGAGTCGATCGGATGGCCCGAGTGCCGGATCAACCTGGCACAGGCGGCAACCTATCTTGCACTCGCGCCGAAGAGCAACGCATCCTACCTGGCGATCGACGCGGCCCTCGCCGACGTCCGTGAGGGACCGGCCAGAGCGGTTCCAAGCCACTTGCGAGATCGACACCGGCCGGGGAGCGACAAGTACGGGCCCTACCGCTATCCCCACGAGTACCCGGATGCCAGGGTCGATCAGCAGTACCTGCCGGACGGTCTCGCCGCCGGCAGCTTCTTCAGACCCAGGCGTGGCTGGGAGGTTGAGCGCTCGGTGTCGAGCGGTTCCGCAGAGTCCTCGGCAGAGGGTCGCCCCGTGGGGGGCGATGACGAGGCGAGCGACTCCGCCGAGTAGGGGCCCGATTTCGCAGCTCGACCCGCCAGTGATGACGACCCCTCTGATACACTCGATTGGTCCGCGGCCTGTAGCGAAAGGGGAGCGTTGTCGACCGTCACCGCCCTCACCATTGTGCTTCTGATTGCCGCGGCAGCCGCTTGCGTTGCCCTCATATGGGTATCACGTGAAGCAGTAGCTACCGCACGCTCCATGCGCACACTCTCCGACGACGTTCGCACGCGTCTTGTTCCCATCCTCGAGAAGGCGGATGTCACAATCGATGCCACCAACGCTGAACTGCTGAGGATTGACGGGGCAATTACCAAATTCGAGGAGGCAAGCGTTCGAGTGAGCGCTGCCTCGGGTACCTTGTCTGACATCGTCCAGGCGCCGGGCGAGATCGTTAACGGGGTCGCTGATCGTGTCCGCCGTGCGTGGAAGGACCGTCGGCGCTCGCATCCCGATGAGACCGAGCACGAGGAGCCTTCCGGCGACCGCGAGGAGCAGGAAGCTGAAGCTACGCCCGATGTCGATGTATTCGTGATCACCACCGAAGCGCAGCCTGAGTCTGCGCAGCCGCAGACCGAGTCTCCCGCTGCAGACCTGACCAGTAACGAATGAACCGACCGGAGGACCGATGCCGCAAGACAGAATCACGCTGAGTGTTCCCGCCCGAGGCGAGTACGCGCGCACCGTGCGGATGACCGCGTCTGCTTTGGTGTCACGCATGGGGATGTCGTTTGATGGGGTCGACGACGTGAGGATGGCCGCCGAGGAGGCCTTCGTCTACGCCGTCGACACGCTGCCAGAAGACGCCGAGGTCATCTTCAGTTTCATCGTGGACGATGACGCTCTGGAGATCGACGTTA
Organism: Coriobacteriia bacterium; assembly: GCA_035462695.1. GTDB lineage: Bacteria > Actinomycetota > Coriobacteriia > Anaerosomatales > PHET01 > DATHUB01. The sequence goes on from DATHUB010000010.1 coordinate 8,343, forward strand.
CGCTCGGCGGCGAACCCGATGTCTCCGATGACGAGGTCGAGCGGCGAACCACGTACGCGACCTTCATCCTTCAGTCGGTGTGCGACAGCTACGATCTTGTAAGCGACGCGAATGGCCGTCGGTCGCTCCGTCTCTACAAGCGCGCGGAGAATGCCGATGCAGTCTAGCCGTCGCCCGGAGAAGCAATCGCGCAAGCTCTCCTGGGACAAAGAGTACACGCGCGAGCTCTTTCGTCGATATCGCCTCGAGGGCGATGAGGATGCGCGCGACGAGCTCATTACCATGTACCTGAACCTGGTCAAGTACTTGGCGAGCCGGTTCCGCAACCGCGGGGAGCCGGTCGACGACCTGGTGCAGGTGGGAACGATCGGTCTCATCAAGGCGATCGATCGCTTTGATATCGAGCGCCAGGTTGAGTTCACCACTTACGCTACGCCGACGATCGTAGGCGAGCTCAAGCGCTACTTCCGCGACAAGGGCTGGGCCATCAAGGTGCCTCGGCGGCTGCAGGAGTTGTCGTTCCGAGT
>DATHUB010000011.1:0-9133 GCA_035462695.1 Coriobacteriia bacterium
AGTAGTCTAGGTCATCTAGCTGGTCCGCTCGATCCAGGCGGTAGAGATCGAAGTGGTAAAGGGGCACGCGCCCTTCGTGAACCAGGAGCATGTTGAATGTCGGGCTTGTCACCGGCTCGGCTACGCCGAGTCCCGCGGCCAGGCCTTTGGTGAGCTGCGTCTTGCCCGCACCAAGGTCGCCCGTGAGGAGCAGAACGTCCCCGGCATCCACGAGATGAGCCAGTTGTGCTCCGCAAGCCTGCGTGGCGTTAGATGACGATGTGTGGAGCGTGAGGGGCATCAGAAGAGCCTATCTGGTTCGGCTGGCTCACAGGTCGGCGCCACATCGTCGGCGACTAGCCCGTCGGTCGGGTCGGCATGCTCGGCTGCGGGCGTGTCCGAACCGCCCTGCGATGGTGCTCCCTCTCGGGATTCCGCCTCGGCGAGTAACTGCCCGAGCAGCTCGAAGTCGGCGAACAACGCGTCGCGCTTCGTCCGGTCGTAGATCGCCGCCGCCGGATGGAAGATCGGCAGCACGGTGAACTTTCCCGCATGGTGGATCTCGCCGCGCAAGCGCGTGATCCCTTGCTCGGTCTTCAGTACGAAGCGTGTTGCGAAGTTGCCGAGGGTCACGAGCACTTCAGGTTCGATGATTCGAATCTGCTCGCGCAGAAACGGTGTACAGGTCTCGATCTCCTCCGGCAGCGGATCACGGTTGCCCGGCGGGCGGCACTTCAACACGTTGGCGATGTAGACCTGCTCGCGCGAGAGCCCGGCGTGCGCGAGCAGCTCGTCGAGGAGCTTGCCGGCGGCCCCGACGAAAGGCTCGCCCTTCAGGTCCTCATTTCGGCCCGGCGCCTCACCGATCAGCATCACTCGCGCGTGAGGGTCACCGACGCCGAAGACGAGGGTGGTTCGCGTGTCGCCAAGGCCGCATCTCGAGCAGTCGCCTATGTGCTCGCGAAGCTGCTCGAGGGACGTGCATCCGAGTCCGGGCACGTCGTCACCTACAACCAGGTCGTGACCTCGGCCAGCGGGCGGCGGGCCGGGCGGCCGGCGGACTCGGCAGAGTAGCCGATGGGCAGAATCGCAAGCGGTGTGATCGGGGCTGCGATTCCGAGCGAGTCGCGGACCGCGACCTCGTCGAAAGCGCCGATCCAGCACGAAGCCAGTCCGCGATCGAAAGCAGCCAGCAGTATGTTCTCGACTGCGGCGGCCGTGTCCTGGATTCCGTAGAGCGCTTCACCACGATCGCCGTAGCGTGCGGCACAGGGGCGCGGATCGAGCGAGACTACAATGATCACCGGTGCCTTGGTGGCCCAGCGCTGCGAGAGTGCCGACGAGAGCTTCTGCTTCGCCTCATCCGAACGGACGACGGTGAATCGCCAAGGCTGGATGTTGCCTGCGCTGGGTGCGCTGATCCCCGTCTCCAGCAGCGCATTGATGTCCTTCGTGCTCACATCGCGCTTGACATCGAAGTGCCGCACACTCCGGCGCTTCGCTATGACCTCGGCAAACTCCATTACAGTGCAACCTTTCGAAAACGAACCGGCACCCGGTGTGACCCGCTTGGATCACGCCGCCCATTCTATCCGAGCGCCACGGGTGCTGCAGGACTGCGTGCAGGGACGGCGGACGAACCGTCGAACCCTTAAGGCGAGGAGGTGGGCGAATGTTTGACCGTCATCCGGATGTAACCGACGAAGACATCGGCATTCGGGCATTCAAAGTGAAGAAAGCCAAGGCAGTCGAGCGCGCAATCGAACGCATGAGGCATGGCCTTGGTGAGCAGTGGCGCAATCTCAACGACAGCGAGATCGAGGAACTCGAGTGGGTTCTCGGCGAGCTGTGGGCGTACGTTGCTCGCGCCGACTGGGAGGAACTTGCCTTCGGGCACCTCACCATGAGCGAGGTAATCAACATTCTCACCCTGGGGAGCCAGCTTCGCCGGCATGCACGAAACAGCATCGAGATTCTGAGAGAAGTCGACGCTGTCATTCGAAAAGAAGCACCAGAAACGCCCCACTCGTAGGAGCGGGGCGTCTGATAGTGCGAGTGGTTCGAGATGCGGCCCGGCCTATACGGCTTGGGCCGCTTTCTTCTTCTCGATCTTCTTCTTGACCTTCTTCAGCCGGAACAGGTCTTCACGAGCGCGCTCGTCGAGCGTCTGGCTGATGTACGAGACCTGCTCGTGCAACGCAGGCACCGTTACCTGCTCGAGCGCGTTCACTCGCCGGTTCGTCTTGTTGATCTCCTCACCGAGTCGCTTCAGTCGCGTCTCGATGTCGGCGTACTCGATGATGACATCGAGGATCTTCTCGAACTTCTCGGCGGACTCGTCGACTCGTGAGGAGACGCCGGTGACCGAGTAACCGCGAGTGAATGACGTCTTGATGGGGCTCTCGCCCTTGGTCACGACCGGTACGGCGACACCCATGATCTTGGTACCGGACATCTCCACTGTCACTTCGCCGGTTGTGGCGAGCGAAGCCGAGCGAAGCGCCACCCGGCCATCGACGGCCTTTGCGACGGCAAGCGAGTACTGCGCTTCGCCAACGGACTTCTGAAGCGACTCCGAGAGCCTGAGCGTCTCGTCCATGACCGACATGAACTCGATGAGCAGCGCGTCTCGCTTCTGCTTCAACAGGTCCATGCCCTGCTGGGCAAGCGTGATCTGCTGCTTTCGCTCAAGCAGCTCAGCTCTTGTAGGGCGTACCTCTTCCATTTACGCCCCCTAGGCGCTTTCGGCCATGTCGGGCTCGGCCGCCGCCTTCTCACGGCGGTCCGGATGGTACTTGTCGATGAAGTCGCGAACCCTCTTCAGCTCACCCATCGGCAGCCCGCCCATGAGATCCCAGCCGATGTCGAGTGTCTCCTCGATCGTGCGGCCCTCTTGTCCCTGGCCGACGATGCGCGCCTCGAACTCATCGGCGAACCGCAAGTGTGCGCGGTCCACCTCAGAGAGCGCCTCTTCGCCGACGATCGCGACGAGCTTGCGCAGGTCGCGTCCCTGGGCGTACGCGGCGTAGAGCTGGTTGGCCACGGCCCGGTGATCATCGCGCGTCTTGCCTTCACCGATACCGAGGTTCATCAGTCGCGACAGACACGGCAGCGTGTCGATCGGCGGGTAGACACCGCGTCGGTGGAGCTGGCGCGAGAGCACGATCTGACCCTCGGTGATGTAGCCGGTGAGGTCGGGAATCGGGTGCGTGATGTCGTCGTCCGGCATCGAGAGGATCGGCAGCTGGGTGACCGAGCCCACTCGGCCCTTGATGCGGCCGGCACGCTCGTAGATGGTCGAGAGGTCCGTATACATGTATCCGGGGAAGCCGCGGCGTCCCGGAACCTCTTCGCGAGCCGTCGAGACCTCGCGCAGCGCCTCACAGTAGTTCGTCATGTCCGAGAGAACCACGAGCACCTGCATGTCCTTCTCGAACGCGAGGTACTCGGCAACGGTGAGCGCGCATTTCGGCGTGAGAAGACGCTCGACCGTCGGGTCATCGGCGAGGTTCAGGAAGAAGACGACTCGCTCGAGCGCGCCCGTCTCCTCGAACTGCTGCATGAAGTAGCTTGCCTCGCGGTGGGTGATGCCCATCGCGCCGAACACGATGGCGAACTCCTCACCCGACTTGACGCGAGCTTGGCGGATGATCTGTGCGGCAAGCTCGTTGGCGGGAAGACCGGAGCCCGAGAAGATCGGGAGCTTCTGTCCACGCACGAGGGTGTTCAGTCCATCGATCGCCGAGATACCGGTCTCGATGAAGTCCGCCGGCTGCTCACGCGTGTAGGGGTTGATCGGCGCGCCCGTGATGTCGAGCCGCTTCTCGGGGATGATCGGGGCGCCGCCGTCGATCGGCTTGCCGGTGCCGTTGAGCACGCGGCCGAGCAGCTCGGGAGAGACGTCGATCTTCGCGACCTCTTCGAGGAAGCGGACCTCTGTCTTGGCGATGTCGATGCCGCGGGTTCCCTCGAACACCTGGATGACCGCGGTCGATCCTGAGACCTCGAGCACCTGCCCTGACCGACGGGATCCGTCGGGCATCAGGATAGCGACCATCTCGTTGTACGCGATGTCCTTAACGGTCTGCACGAAGATCAGCGGACCCGTTACGTAAGACAGCGTGCGGTAGTCGGTGGCGAGCAGCGAGCCGTGCTTCCTGCTGGTAGTCGCGTCGCTCATCGGCTTAGTACACCTCAATTCCGGAGATATCGGCGGGGATCGTCTGGCCGAGCTCCTGCATTCGTGCGATCGCCTGCTCGTGTGGAGTCGTCTTCAGTCCCGCGATCTCGTCGCGCAACGGCAGGTCCATGATCTGGCTCAGCGACACCCCGTGGTTCAGGGCACCTGTCGCCGCATCGTGGAAGGTCATGATCGTCTTGAGCAGCCAATAGGCCTTGTCCGGCGGACAGTAGGCGTCCACCGCGTCGAATGCGAACTGCTGGAGGAAGTCCTCGCGGAGCATTCGCGCCACCTCGAGGATGACTTTCTCGGACTCGGGAAGCGCGTCTGGACCGACGAGCTGCACGATCTCCTGGAGTTCCGTTTCCTTCTGCAGAATCGACATCGCACGGTCGCGATACTCCGCCCAGTCCTCAGCGACGTTCTGCTCGTACCAACCGCGTACCTGGCCGAGGAAGAGCGTGTAGCTCTTCGTCCAGCTGATGGCCGGGAAGTGGCGGCGATGCGCGAGCGAGGTGTCCAGTGCCCAGAAGGCACCGGTCACTCGAAGGGAGTTCTGGGTCATCGGCTCGGACATGTCACCGCCGGCCGGCGAAACCGCGCCGACCATGGTGACCGAGCCCGTTCGGCCGTCGTCCTCTGAGCCCAGCGGCCTGACACGGCCTGAGCGCTCGTAGAACGAAGCGAGTCGCGTGGCGAGATACGCCGGGTAGCCTTCCTCACCGGGCATCTCTTCCAGACGGCCTGAGACTTCGCGCAGTGCCTCGCCCCAACGGGAGGTCGAGTCCGCCATCATGGCCACGTTGTAACCCATGTCGCGGTAGAACTCGGCGAGCGTCGCCCCGACGTAGATGGAGGCCTCACGTGCGGCAACAGGCATGTTCGACGTGTTTGCCACGAGCACGGTGCGGTCCATCAGGGGAGCGTCGTTGCGCGGGTCGTCGAGATGGGGGAACTCGGTGAGTACCTCCGTCATCTCGTTGCCGCGCTCGCCGCAGCCGATGTAGACGATGACGTCGACGTCGGCCCACTTGGCGAGCGACTGCTGGGTAACCGTCTTTCCCGTGCCGAAACCACCCGGAATAATCGCGTTGCCGCCGAGAGCGATCGGGAAGAACGTATCGAGGATCCGCATGCCGGTCGTGAACGGCGTGGTCGGATCGAGCTTGTTGATGTAGGGGCGACCCTCACGAACGGGCCACTTCTGCGACAGCTTGACCTCGGTGCCATCTTCCAGAACCGCGATCACATCATCGATGGTGTAGTCGCCCATCGGCATGACGGTCTTGAACTTCGTCGGCTTGACTACCGGCGGCACCATGACCCTGTGGAGAATGGTCTTTCCTTCAGGGACGGTGCCGACGACCGTGCCGGGGCCCGCAACATCTCCGGCCTTCACGGTCGGGGTGAAGGGCCAGCGCTTCTCCCGATCGAGCGCGGACGCGACAGTACCGCGCTCGATGAAGTCGCCGCTCTCCTGCGCGATGATCGGCAGGGGTCGCTGCACACCGTCGTAGATCGATGTCAGAAGGCCCGGGCCGAGTTCGACCATCAGGGGGCCCTCGGTGGACTCAACGATCTCGTCGACCTTGAGACCAGACGTGTCCTCATAGACCTGGATCGTGGCAGTATCGCCTTCAAGACGAATGACCTCGCCCATGAGTCCGTCGACGCCCACTCGGACGATGTCGTACATGCGGGCGCCGGTCATGCCTTTTGCTACGCAGACCGGGCCGGTGATCTTCGAAATCGTTCCCGCAATCATCTATCCTCGCCTCAGTGTGATGTCGAACCCGATGGCTCGACGGATGAGCCGTGCAAGGTACGCTCGATGGTCTTCGCCGAACGCGAGCTTCTCGCGAATCGGCAGCGAGATCACAAGCGGACGGTAAATCGAGTCGATCTTCTTCTGCGTGCGTTCGTCAATCGCGGCAATGAACTGCTCGTTGACGGCAATGATCCCGCTTTCCTCTTCGTCCAGAAGCTTGTTCAGCTTCTCGCGAACGAGGTCGATGCTCTCCACGACGTGTACATCGACGCCCGCCAAGCGGAAGCCGTCAGCCGTGTCCGGGTCGGTGAGGACGATGAGCTTATACAAGGATGAGCTCCCTCCTCGTCCGCTCGGGTGGAATGCCGATCGCCTTCGACTTGACGATGATTCGCACGTTTGTCACTTCGTTCTGCTTGCTCCACAGATACGCGATCGGGATACCGACACCGAGAGGGTCGGTCCCGCCCAGCGCGATGACCTTGCGAGTGAAGTAGTCCTCGAGTGCGCGCTCGAACGTGGCTATCGACATCGACTCAAGGTAGTGCACCGAAGCTTCATCAAGGATGGAACCGAAGTGCGTGTTCCGAAGCTGGTCGAGCACCTCGTCCACATCTGACAGTGCGACGAGCTCCTGATACATCTCGAGATCCACATCGTTGCCGCCAAGCAGAAAGTAGTCGCCTGCTTGGGAGGCATCGAGGTTCGCGCGTGCTGCCCTGAACACCATGATCAGGTTGAGGATATCCACCTGCATGCCGAGGATTCGGCGCCCCATGGCGTAGTTGCGGTTCTTGCGTGCAAGCCGTTCGAACGCCCAACGTGCGTAGTAGCGATCCAGCGCCAGCTCGAGGTCCGCGAGCTCACCCGTCTGTTGATAGACGTTGTAGCCCTCCCTCATGGCGGGTGCCTGCGGCAGCCCCCACGTGGCCGCTGTGTCGATGACTCCGCGTATATCGTTCTGGGCGAGCAAACCGTCCAGGTCGATCTGGGAGAGAGCGCCAACGGGCAAGAGGCCCTCGGCAATCTCCCCGGCCGTAAGGTGCACATGCTTGCCTCTGAGGACGGTCTTTATGTTGAAGACGTCCCATCGACCAAGCAGAGTCCCGCAGATGTCGCGCGCCTCAGGGTTGAGGAACCCGAACACCTTGCGGTACGTGCGCACCAGATTGTGCTTCAGCGCGTCGGACACTTCGTCCGCAGTGCGCCCCTTGATCAGAGCCTCTTCCAAGTCGGAAGCGTACTCGGTCTGCAGCAGCTCCTGTATCAGCTGGTGCAGGTCGTTCGTGTCCATGAGGCGATCGAGGGCGTCGCCCCTGAAGAGCTTCGACTTCATGCCGCGAATCCGCGCATTGGCGTAGCCGTAGTCCTTGGCGCCCGCGTTCGACGCCTTGTCGCTTCTGACAGCGCTGGAACTCATGCGAACACGATCTCCGCGACGTCCGCCTGAGCGAGCCCGCGGAGCTTGTCGAGCCGGTCCTCGAGCGTGTTGCGCTTGAGAACCGAACCGCCCTGGGTGACGATAACGACACCACCTGCCGAGGAAAGCTCCGGCTTCACTTCGCCCACGAGACCCTTCTCGGCGACGAAAGCACGCGCCAACTCGGAGTCGGACGGATCCACGAGCATCTCGAAGCCGGGCTCGACTCCTGCCAACGCCTCGTCAGCAAGGCTGCGGAAGACAGACGGGTAGTCGGACCCAGCGCGAACACTGCCGAGCTGCTCACGCGCGCTGTCGAATACCTCGCGCACCGCGCGCTCCTTCACGGCAGCCACGCGCTTGCGTGCCTCCAGACGAACGGAGTTCAGGTCTTGCGCGCTGCGAGACTTCGCCACACGTTCAGCATCAGCGATACGAGTATCACGACTCGTGTCCGCTTCCCGCTTTGCCTCTTCACGAATGGCTGCCGCGTGTGCCCGAGCCTCCTCGAGCACGGCCTCTATGTCACGGTCAGCCTGTTCCTCTAGCGCTCTGAAGATATCGTCGAGTGCCATCTGTTCGGTTCCTTCCGCGTTGCACGTAGCCGGACGTCAGATGACTCCGACTAGCCGCTGATCAGGATCGCGGAAACGAAACCGAGCAGGACGATAACCTCTGGCAGGGCCTGGAGCGTGATGATCCAGATGGAGACCTCAGGACGCTCTGCGAGCGTTCCAGCACCAGCCGAGCCGATCTTGGCCTGTGCGTAGCCGGCGCCGAGCGCCGAGAGACCCATTGCCAGACCTGCAGCCATGGCCTTACCAACCGTTGCCTGCCACTCCTCCGGCGCTGCCGCCGCTTCCTCGGCGAGAGCCATCGCCGGGACGAGCATGGTCAGGACGAAGGTACTGCCGAACACCCACCTTGCAAGCCGCTTTTCGATCATGCGCCCTCTTCACCTCCGGTTTTCGTGAACGGACTGTACTGCATGTTTCCGGTCTCATAGAACTTCCCGAAGAACTCCAGGAAGTTGAGACGCAAAGCATGTATTGCCGGGCTGAACGCCGCGATGATGAAGTTCAGCCCGTGGAGCACGATTGCGACGAGGACGGCCAGCACGAGCATTGCCGTGCTTTGCGCCATTTCGACGACGATCTCGTTGATGGCCTCAGCGAAGATGGCACCCGCAAGGCCGACGGCCATGATTCGGATGTAGCTCGCCATGCCGGTGAATGCCTCGAGGGTCTCGATTACCCCCATGATGCCGCCGCCCCTAATCGCGAAGACGAACCCGCCGAGGGCGAGCAGAGCGAACAAGGCCTGTCCCCAAATGCCCCAAGTTCCGAACTGGGCAGCGAAGATCGAGAGTGCGACCACTACTAGAATGGCGACGACGAAGGTAAGAATGCCGCCCTTCTCGTAGAGGTGATGCTTGTTCTTCGTCTTGACCGCGTTGATGACACCCAGTACCAGGCCAAGCGTGACTTGGACGACCCCGACTCCGATAGCCAGGAACATGAACGTCTGGACAGACTCGACGCGGTTGAAGGGCAAAGCGAGCGGCCCTATGTTGATGGTCTGAATCCAGTCCAGCATGTGGGTGCCGAAGACGTTCCCGAAGAACTCGCCGTAAATGAACCCGAAGACGATCACCATCGTGGCGGCCGGGCCGAGGATCGAGGTAGCGACCTGGATCATCTCGTTCTCGCGGAACTTCATGCGCAGCCATACGACAATGCCGAGCATGATCGCACCGTAGCCCATGTCTCCGACGATCATGCCGAAG
>DATHUB010000012.1:0-1930 GCA_035462695.1 Coriobacteriia bacterium
AAACGGCGCCTCGGGGTCCCAGCCCTCGGGCTCCGGCCGGTGTGTCACGACGACCACGTGGTCGATCCCGCTCGGAGGCTTCCCGTCCCAGCCGTCCGTCATGTCGAAGACGTGGCGGCCGGCGATTGTCACCCCGACCTGGTCCCAGTACGCCCGGGTGTAGTCGTAGGACGTCTGCGACACCTTCAACTCGCCGCTCTCGTCCAACGGTACGTCACCGCTGGTCAACCAGTCGAACAGGGGTCCGGGCTGGTCGTTGTCGTCCGCGATGAAGCCGTCCACCGACACTGAGGCGTACATGACTACCTTGCCCATAAGGCTCTCCTCTACTCCAGGGTGGGAACGCAGTGGGGAACGACCGCGACGATCGAGATGTTCGCGACTCCCTAACCGCCACGTCCTTACTACCCGTGTTGAGAGGCTCGGTGAAGGTCGATTGGGTCTATGGCGGAGCGCAGCGCCTCCGTGGCTACGGCATCACGGGCGAGACGCGAGTCGACTGTCACGGTCGAACCCTGACCACCCTTGCTGTGCCTCTAGATGGGCACGCTGTTCGAGGGGCGGAAGAGTGGGCGCAGCCGCTCAGCGCCGAGAAAGCCAGAAATCCGGCGCCATACTCCAGCCGCTAATGGGCAATGCCGGGCGGTGCTCGGTGCCGGTGCGCAGGCCTAGGTGCCGGGTGCGCGGTAGCGGATCTCACCTGCCGTGCGCAGCGCGGCCAGTGTGTCGTCGACGCTCAAGAGCACCGTCGTCTCAAACGAGCTGAGCGCACCTCCGCCGCCGATTGCAAGCGCAACCGCCGCCATGGATACGTTATCGGGAGCCTCCCAAAGGTTGTAGCCGTCGTGCGTTCCGAAGGCATACCAGAAGCCGTGGAGTCTGCCACCGACGGATTCGATGTACTCCTGCGCGGCAACTCGCCGGTCTTCTGGGTTGTTGATCAGCTTCGCCCAAGTCGCCGGGGTGTAACTGAACTTCGACAGGTAGAGGGGCATCTTCTCTCTCCTCGGATCGATGGTTGGTTGCCGGCCAGCATCTACTGCATCTCCGATGGGGCGGTGCGCCTAACGCTGTTGCGCATACCTGCTCGAAGCCAGCTACCGCGAAGCGGGACGCGCTTCTGCGCGTCAGGTTGATGCGCTTGTTAACGGTCAGCCCCCGAGGCTACATACCGAACAAGGGCACGTCGACGGAAGGAGCGGCGCATGGATCGGCTCGCTATCATCGTCCGAGATGACAACTACATGAGGATTCAGACGCCGTTGTCGTTCGCCTACGACTTCGCAGCAAGGGGGGCTAAGGTTGACGTCCTGTTCCTAAGCATGGCGCTTCGTGCGTTGACACCTGAAGGCGCGAGGTCGCTTTGCATGGACGGGCGGCACGAGAACGAGGAGCCGTGGCTGAGACAGCGGCTCGAGGACGTTGGCGTTCCCGTGCACGTAGACGAGCTATTGCGCGCGATCGTGGGCGCCGGCGAGGTTTCACTCGTGGGATGCCGCGATACCGCCGAAGTACTCAACATCACTGAGGCGGACCTCATGCCCGAAGCGACTGGACTCGTGGATTCTTCGAAGTTCATCGAGGACGTCGCAGATCGCGGCATCCACTGCATGTACTTCTGAATGCGCTCCGCCACAAAGGCGCTCTGCTGCACTGATAACGTGATTGCGTATCACTGCGGAGCAGGTGCGTCCAGGTCGGTGTAGCTTCCTCGGCAGGTGGATGCGCTTGTTAGACCGCGGAGGAGCCGCCCAGGCGCTTCGCCTGCAGTTCGTCGTAGAGCAGTCTCATCCTGTCGAGCTGCCAGAGTTGGGAGAAGACTACGAGGGTCGCGCCATACACCGTGGGCCACACGTCCAGTGCCCAGAGGCCCCAGGCGATGAAGAGAAAGCCGGCGAGACCCACGGCGACAAGCCACCTCATGATGGTG
>DATHUB010000013.1:0-2030 GCA_035462695.1 Coriobacteriia bacterium
ACATAGGACGAACGGCTTTTGTCGCCGTTCAGGGGGTGCCGAGTAACCTCCAATCGGTTACGCGGGGGGTATGAGCGGTGTCGGACGAGCGCATCCATGTCTTGGTCATCGACGACGATCAGGCGATCGTCGACATGATCCGTATGGGGCTCGAGGCAGATGGAATGAAAGTCCACGGTGCGGGCGACGGTGCCGAAGGCCTAGGTGTCCTCGGCCGTGAGCACATTGACGTCGTGGTGCTCGACATCATGATGCCTCGCGTGGACGGCTGGATGGCCTTGATGGACATCCGAAACAACCCTGCTCTGGCCGATATCCCGGTCATCATGCTCACTGCGAAGACCCAAGACCTCGCAAAGACGCTGGCATTCAAGCAGGGCGTTCAGCAGTACGTGACGAAGCCGTTCAACCTTCTGGAGCTCTCCGCGCGTGTCGAGAGCCTTGCGCGTTGGAGCAGGCGCCACGCCGGAACCGAACCGAGCGGGGGCGGGGAGGCTGAGTTCCGCAAACTCGCCGTGCGCAAGGGCGGTCGTACCGTACTGCTAACGATCGACGACATCGTCTACCTGTCGGCGCGCAACAAGTCGACGTACGCCCACACCTTCGAGAACCAGTACCTTGTCGATCTCACACTGGGAGATCTCGAGGCGCGACTCAATCGTGAGTCGTTCACGCGAGTGCACCGCAGTTTCTTGGTCAATCTGAACCGCGTGCGTGAGATACTTCGTGTCGACGGCTCCTACGTGGTCGTCGCGGCGGATCGTGATGAGACTCACATTCCTGTCGCACGCCGACAGGTGAGGACATTCCGAGAGGCGGTTGGGATTTGACACGTCGTGCATTCGTAGCAGCGCTCGCAACCCTGTTCGCCGCAATGCTCATCCCAGTCACGGCACACGCGCAGGAGCAGCGTTCCCTCAGCCTCTCAGCTTCCCAGTTCAGTTTCGCCGCCGATCCGGGCCAGACAGGCGCCGGTGAGGTCTTCGTAGTGAACGAAGGTCCCGCACCGGTGATGGTGCGCGTATACGTTGCCGACCAAGTGGTTGACGACGAGGGTACTGCGACCTACGTGGTTCCGTCTCCGGACACGGCGCGAGCCGACAGCCCGGCTTCATGGATCACGTTCGAACTGCCCGCCGACGCGAAGTCCGCCGGCAACATCCCCTATATAGAGCTCGACCCGGGTGAGCGAGTCCCGGTGGCATTCGAGGCGGAGGTGCCGCACGGTGTGGCGCCGGGAGACCGCCAAGCCGTGCTGTTCTTCGAGATGTACTCACCGGATGCTGCTGATCCCGGAACGGCGCGCGCTAACGCACGACTAGGCGCCCGCATCCAGACCAGGGTCAACGGAGAAGTCGTCGAGAAAATGGACGTACGCCCGTTCACGTTGCCGGCGTTCGTAATCGGTAGGGCGTCGGACTACGAGTTCACGGTCCGCAACGAGGGTAATGTCGATCAGCGTGTCAATGTACGGATCGCACAGCTCGATCGGTCCGAGAACGAGGTCGGCTCATCGGCCGTCATGACTGACACCCCTGTCTATGCATCCACCAATCTCGCCAGGCAGGGGGAGCTTCAGCTGCAAGGAATGGGAATCGGCCCCCAGCACCTGAGACTCGTGCTCGACTACGTAGGTGACTCAGGGGTCTCTAAGTCCGTGGCGAAGGATCGAACCGTGTGGGCTGTTCCGGTTTGGCTGCTTGTCGCCCTCGCTGCCCTCTTGTCGCTGCTGTTCATAGTGGGGCTGTGGTCCGCTGCGTCGCGCTCGACCGAACGGCGGTTGCTTCGCGACGCGGCTGGCGGTTCGGGCCTTAACGAGGGTGCTGCGGGAAGCCCCTGACCGGCCGGCTGTCGTCGAGGAGTAGATGCAGAATGGAAAGACCCCGGCGCACGAGCACCGGGGTCTTGTTCCTTCGTTCGACTGTCTAGGACGCTACGGGAGCGCGGTGTACAGAATGTCGGCGCTGTAGGAGCCTGGATCGACCCAGTCGCCTGCGGGGCGCAGGTCGAGCGTATAGGTCTGCGGCCAG
>DATHUB010000014.1:0-2387 GCA_035462695.1 Coriobacteriia bacterium
GTCTTCGAACGGGCCGGCATGGCTGAGGTCAGGACCTATATCAATTCGGGCAATGTCGTCTTCAGTACCGATTCACCGAAGACCACCCAACTCGCGCGAACCCTGGAGAGTGCGATCGAGGACGCCTTCGGCTTCTCGGTCAGAGTGCTCGTGCGCGATGCGCTCGGCATGAAGACCATGCTGGACGCACTACCACCTACCTGGTCAAACGACGAATCCGCCAAGTGCGACGTGATACTCCTGGGCGAGGAAGTGGACAGCCCGAAGATTCTCGAGCAGTTCACGATCAAGCCGGAGATTGACGATGTCAGGTACGTTCCTGGAGCGGTGTTCTGGCGCGTCGACCGCGCAAATATCACGAGAAGCGGGCTGCTGAAATTGGTTGGCACCGAGCTCTACGCGCAGACGACCGTGCGCAACTGCAACACAGTGCGCAAACTTGCGGGAATGGTGCAGTGAGCGTTTCTTGAAGACGATGAGAAGGGGGAGCGAAGTGGAGCACGTTCTTGGAATTGGCGGACTGTTCTTCCGATCGAAGGACCCTGACGCATTAGCTGCCTGGTACGAGCAGAATCTCGGAGTAACCCGCGTCCCCCAGAGCTACGAGGACGCCCCCTGGTGGCAAGAAGCAGGACACACCGTTTTCGCCCCGTTCGAGGAGGCTTCCGATTCTTTCGGACGGCCCGAGCAGATGTGGATGGTCAACTTCCGTGTCGGGAACCTCGACGCGATTGTTCAGCAGTTGCAGGCGGCCGGCATCGCCGTTGAGGTCGATCCAGAGACCTACCCCAACGGCCGCTTCGCCAGCCTCAACGATCCTGAGGGTAATCCGATTCAGCTGTGGCAGGTCGGAGGCGCGGCTTCGGAAAGCCGAGTCGACGGCGGATAGCGCTTGGGCAAGCAGCCGAACAAGCCGGCGGCGAAGTCGCCATATGCTGATGAAGGAGAGCCTGAGGCTTGCGTCCTGACCGTGGGAGGACCCCCCTGAAGACAATCGGACTGATAGGTGGCATGAGCTGGGAGTCGACCCTCCCGTACTACCGGCGCATCAACGAGCTCGTGCACGAGCGTCTCGGCGGTCTGCACTCGGCGAGAATCGCCCTCGTGAGCGTCGACTTCGCAGACATCGAAGCGCTGCAGTCCTCGGGTCGGTGGAAGGAAGCGGGTAGTCAGCTCGCGGAGGCGGCGCGCTCTGTCGAAGCGGCCGGCGCCGACTGCGTGGTGCTGGCGACCAACACGATGCATAAGGTGGCGCGAGAGATCGAGGACGCGGTAGAGATCCCCCTGTTGCACATCGCCGATACGGTCGCCGCCGCCGTTCATGCCGAAGGCTTTGAGACGGTCGGCCTGCTGGGCACCCGCTTCACCATGGAGGAGGACTTCTATCGGATGCGGCTCGAGGACTCGTTCGGGCTCTCAGTGCTCGTTCCCGAAGTCGGCGACCGCGAGTACGTGAACCGCGCCATCTACGAGGAGTTGTGTTGCGGAATCTTGTCCGAGACAACGCGCGACAGATTTCGCGACATCATCGGAAGACTCGTCGAGCGTGGCGCCCAGGGAGTCATTCTCGGGTGCACCGAGATCCCGCTGCTCATCTCGTCAGCTGATGTGCCGGTGCCGGTCTTTGACACAGGTGAACTGCATGCCGTGGCTGCGGTCGATTTCGCTCTCGGTACCCACTAGAGCGTCACTGCGGCAGATCCACCGAAGCGCTTCGACTCCGTCGCAGCACGGGAATATGCCTCCACAGTCGATTCGAGGAGGCGCTGATTTGGGCCAGCGAACGGAATCTTCCGCGCATGCGGCCGGCCCGGAGCTGCAGCCGCTCGAGGCGTTCGTCGGCGAGTGGAAGACTGACGGCGCGATCCGAGCCTCGGGTGCCCGTGCCGCGGCAACCATGGATGCGCACGACGTTTACGAGTGGATCCCAGGCGGCTACTTCCTTCTGCATCGTTGGGACGCGCATCTTCCCGACGGCGACACGCAAGGCGTCGAAGTCATCGGGCTGGATCGCTCAACGGGGCTCTTCTTCATGAGGTCGTTCGACAGCGAGGGCAACGCTGGCGAGATGCAGGCGTCCGCCAGCGGCGTGAACTGGACCTTCACCTCAGAGTCGTTGCGCTTCACCGGTGGGGTCCGCGACAACGGCGACACGTTCTCCGGCTTGTGGGAGCTGCGCTCAGAAGAAGGTGCAGCGTGGGTTCCGTGGATGGACATCACCCTGCACAAGGTCACCTGAGACGAGACCCGCTCGCGCGCCTTCACTTGGTCAGGTCGCGCAGGGCATGGCGACCGACCCACGCCTTTGTTCTTGTCGGCGGACTGAGCGATTCTCTCGGCGACCGTCACAGCGTGCCGATGAAGCGCTTCGTTGCGCTTGCCGATGG
>DATHUB010000015.1:0-3793 GCA_035462695.1 Coriobacteriia bacterium
AGATCGCGAAGTTCTCGAGCGCGCCACCTGCGAAGAGGTTCAGCAGGCCCAGAGCGCTGCCTGCGCCGGTGACGAGGCTCTTGACGTCGGCCGGGTTAACGCCCGGCACGGGGATGTGCGCACCTACGCGGTACAGCGCGATGATGCCGAGCGTGAAGAGGATCTTCTTGCGAAGGTCAGGAATGCGGAAGGCGTTGCGAATGGCCTCGATCACGAGAGATCGACCGTCCCTCCAGCCGCTTCCACCTTGGCCCGCGCGGGTGCCGAAACCTTGTCGATCTTGACGGTCAGCGCCTTGGTGAGCTCCCCGTCGCCGAGGACCTTCACGGGCACTGTCTTGGCCTTGATGACACCCTTGGCGAACAGGCTGTCCACATCCACCGTGTCACCGGCGCCGTAGAGCTCCTCGAGCCTGCCGACGTTGATGACCGCATACTCGACACGGTTCCTGTTCTTGAAACCGCCGAGCTTCGGCATACGCATGTGGATCGGGTTCTGGCCACCCTCGAAGCCGGGGCCCTTGCCGCCGCCCGCACGGGAGTTCTGACCCTTGTCGCCGCGACCCGCGGTGGAACCGTGGCCGCTACCGTTGCCGCGACCGACGCGCTTGCGGTTCTTGCGCGACTCGGGTGCGGGGAAGAGGTCGTTCAACTGCATTGTGACTCCTTATCGCTTGTGGCCCGGTACGCCCGGGTTGCCGGCCGCTCGCCGCCGGCTGACTGGTCGTGGGGGCGAACCCCTTGTTAGGCCTCGTCCACCCGGACGAGGTGCTTAACCTTGAACACCATGCCGCGGATGACCGGCGTGTCCGCCTGCTCCACGGTGTCGTGCATACGCTTCAAGCCGAGCGCGCGTACGGTCGCCTTCTGGTCCTTCGGCAGGCCGATCGCGCTACGGGTCTGCGTGATCTTGATCTTCTTGTCAGCCATCGTCGCTCTACCCCTTCGTGCCGTAGATCTCGCCCACGGTCTTGCCGCGGCTGCGCGCGACTTCCTGAGGGCTCTTGAGCTGCTGCAGGCCTTCTGCGGCGGCCTTCACGATATTGAGCGCGTTGCTCGTGCCGAGCGACTTGGAAAGCACGTCCTTCACGCCGCCGAGCTCGAGCAGCGCACGCACGGGGCCACCGGCGATAACACCGGCACCGGGAGCGGCGGGCTTGAGCAGCACCTGGCCGGCACCGTAGTGTCCGGTCACGGTGTGCGGGATGGTCGTGCCGGCAAGCGGGAACGTGAACATGTTCTTCTTCGCGTCCTCGATGCCCTTCTTGATCGCCACGGGCACTTCGGCTGCCTTGCCCATGCCGACACCCACGCGACCGTTACCGTCGCCCACGACCACGAGTGCGGTCAGCGAGAAGCGGCGACCGCCCTTGACGACCTTGGCCACACGGTTGATGTAGACGACGCGCTCCTGGATCTCAGAGACCGGAGCGTTGCTGTCATACGCCATTACTTGGTCCTCCTGTCTCTTAGAACTTCAGGCCGGCTTCGCGGGCGCCATCGGCCAGAGCCGCTACGCGCCCGTGATACAGACGGCCACCGCGGTCGAACACTACCTCGGTGATCCCGGCCTGCACGGCGCGGCTACCGATGGCGCTGCCCACGGCGCGGGCGGCGTCGATGTTGGCGCCGGATTTCAGCGCCGAACGCAGCTCGGGGTCGATCGACGAGGCGGAGGCCAGCGTAGTGCCGGCAACGTCGTCGATGAGCTGCGCGTAGATGTGCGTGTTGGTGCGGGTGACCCGCAGGCGCGGGCGATCGGCAGTGCCGCTCACCTTTCCGCGGACACGGCGCTGGCGGCGGGCTAGTCCTGCTGCCTTCGCTTTCGTCTTATCCATGATCGTCCTTCGGCTCCTTCATCTCACGCCCGTTCTCAGGCGCGATCCTCGATTACTACTTAGCGGCCTTGCCCACCTTGCGGCGAACCACTTCGCCGGCGTAGCGAATGCCTTTGCCCTTGTACGGCTCCGGCGGACGGATGCTGCGGATCTCCGCGGCAATCTGTCCGACGCGCTGCTTGTCGATGCCGAGGACCGAGATGCGGTTCGGCGCGGGGACCTCGAAGGTGATGCCCTCGGGGGCCTTGACGACCTTGGGGTGGCTCAGGCCGAGCGACAGGTCGAGGTCGCCCTCTTTGAGCGCGGCGCGGTAACCGACGCCGACGATCTCCATGTCTTTGCGGAAGCCCTCGGACACCCCGACCACCATGTTAGACAGGAGGGTACGGGTGAGGCCGTGGAGGCTTCGGTGCTGGCGGGCATCGCTCGGACGGCGGACGAAGATCTCGCCCTCCTCGAGCGTGATGGCCATGTCGCTGTTGAACGACTGCGCCAAGACGCCCTTCGGGCCCTTGACCGTGACGTCAGAGCCTTCGATCGTTACGTCCACACCGGCCGGAACCGGGATGGGCTGCTTGCCGATACGAGACACAGCTTTCTCCTCTCTTTTCCGGTCCGATTACCAGACGTAGGCGATGACTTCGCCACCGACACCGGCGGCGCGGGCCTGCTTCTCGGTCATGACGCCAGCAGACGTCGAGATGACCGCGATGCCGAGACCGCCCAGGACGCGGGGCAGCTCGTCTTTCTTCGCGTACACGCGCAGGCCGGGCTTGCTGATCCGGCGGATGCCCGTGATGGTGCGCTGCTTCTTCGGGCCGTACTTGAGCGTGATCGTGAGGGTGGCCTGCGGCTCGCCCTGCACAACCTCGAACTCCTCGATGTAGCCCTCGCTCTTCAAGATCTTCGCAATTTCGACGAGCTTGGTCGACGACGGCATCGACGTGGACGCCTGGAACGCGTTGTTCGCGTTGCGGACGCGTGTCAGCATATCTGCGATGGGGTCTGTCATGCTCATGTTCTCGAATACCTCCTATGATCCGGATCGTTCGCGCTCGTCGGTTCGCTCCGGCCCATGACCGGCGCGCCTTACGGGCCCGACTGCCTGACGTCCCTTTGGCCTACCAGCTCGCCTTGCGGACACCCGGCAGCTCGCCACGGCTGGCCAGCTCGCGCACGCACACGCGGCACAGGCCGAACTGGCGGTAGAACGCCCGGGGCCGACCGCAGCGGTTGCAGCGGTTGACCGCGCGGACAGCGTACTTCGGCGTACGCTTTGCCTTGGCGATCATCGACTTCTTAGCCACTTCAAAACCTCCTCGACAAAAGGCGCCTCTTTGGCGGCACCTTGCCTTCGCTCTACTTCTTGAACGGGAACCCGAATGCCTCGAGCAAAACTCGGCACTCCTCGTTTGTTTTCGCACTCGTGACGAACGTGATGTCCATGCCGCGGATCTTGTCGACCTTGTCGTAGTCGATCTCCGGGAAGATCAGCTGCTCGTTCACGCCGAGGGAGTAGTTGCCGCGGCCGTCGAAGGCGGTGGCGCTCACGCCGCGGAAGTCGCGGATGCGAGGCAGCGCGGTGGACAGCAGACGGTCGTAGAACTCCCACATGCGATCGCCGCGCAGCGTCACCTTGCAGCCGATCGGCATGCCCTGGCGCAGCTTGAAGCTCGCGATCGACTTCTTGGCCCGCGTGATCGCGGGCTTCTGGCCAGAGATGATCGTGAGGTCGGAGATGGCCGAGTCCAGCAGCTTGCTGTCCTGGGTGGCCGCGCCGACGCCCAGGTTTATGACGATCTTCTCGAGCTTGGGAACCTCGTGCACGTTGCCATAGCCGAAGCGTTCCATGAGCGCCGGCATGACCTCCGTGCGGTACCGCTCCTTGAATCGTGGTGCCACGTCAAACCTCCATTTTGGCTTCACGCCCGAACGGATTTCCGACCCGCCGGGACT
>DATHUB010000016.1:0-2638 GCA_035462695.1 Coriobacteriia bacterium
CAAGGCCCACAGGAATCGGAAAACGCCCGTCCGGGCCGACCATTCGCCGAACGATCATCCCCGCGAACGGGAAGACCAAGCCCCATAGAGCTGTGGCGATTCCCAGCCCCGCGGCCCATCGCCCGATGCCCGTGGTCGGCGAGAACCTGCGGGACGATCGACCGGTGGTGGGAACATCGGCGTTTGCCATTGCGTCGGGACCCATTGTCCTCACCCCCCTTGCAGGAGGACATGCGCATTAGCGCCCTATGCAGATTCTTCCCCCGGCATCACTGCGCCGTCGATCCACGCTCGTCGGAAGCCCGCAAGCGCAGCCGGGGCCCGCTACTCGTATGCGATTGCCTCGGCCACGCTCACGCGAGCTGCGCGGGACGCCGGCAGCAGGCTCGCGAGCACCGAGATCACGACGACGAAGGCGAGCCATGCGACCACGCCCTCAGGAGAAAAGGCGAAAGACAGCGGGAAGCTCATCGCCTCGCCGAGGGCGCGGGCGAGCAGCCATGACAGCGGTACGCTGACGACGACTCCGAAGGCCCACGAAACGAGGCCGACGACGACCCCCTCGGCGATGAAGATCTGATAGATGGAGGCGTTCGATGCGCCGATCGCGCGCATCACCCCTATCTCGCGGGTGGACTCCAGCACGTTGATGCTCATGGTTCCGGACAGACCGATTCCGCCCACGGTGACAAGCAGCGCCGCCATGATCACGAGGAAGACGACGATGATGTTCAGCGAGTCGTTAATGGTGTCTTGGAGAGCCCTCTGGGTGATCGTGTTCGTGATTCGCATGCCTTGGTCAGCGAACTCCTCGGTCAGGCTCTTGGCGGCGCGGCTCTGAGCGTCGGCGTCGTGCTCGGCCGTTCCCACCATGAGCGTATCGACCGTGCCGCCGGCGTTGAGCTGCTCGTCGAGATAGGCGCGGTCCGCCCAGGCGAACTTGTTCAGCAGGTCGCCCCGCGAGAGACCCACGACGCGGAACGTTTCGTCGCTCTCTCCCACCTTCAAGGTGACCTCGTCGCCCACCTCGATGTCGGGGTCGGTGTCCAGGAAGCCCTCATCGATCACGACGGCGTTGCCATCACCCGGGCGTATCCACCTGCCCTCGAGAATCTCTGGGTGGAAGTATCGGCTGTTGGGCGGAAGGCCCTCAAGGTAGAGCAGGGGCGATTCGGAGCGGTCGGGACGGACTCTCACGGTCGGGCGAACGATCCAGCCTTCCAGCTCGACGACGCCCGGCACTCTGAGAGCTGTCTGACGCGCCTTCTCAAGCGGCTGTGCTGGAAAGACATCGGCCCAGACGTCCATCGTGCGGTGTTGTCCGACCTGTTCGACGGTGAGAGCGATGGAGCTGCGCACGCTCGCGACTGCGATGAACACGGCGGCCGCCAGCGTGAGTGTGATGAGGGTAAGGGCCAGCCTCCCCTTGCGCACAAACGTGTTACGCAGCGCGAGTGCCAAAGGACGCGAGAGCCCTTTCACTCGGCCGAGAACCCGGTCGAAGAAGCCCTCTCCGAACTTCAGGCCTGTCGTGCCGCTGCTGTAGAGCGCCTCTCGAACCGGCATCCGCATGCCGAGCACGACGGGGATGACCGCGGCCAGCAGCGGCACGAGCAATCCGACGGTGAGCTCGATGGCGAGAATCAGCCCCGGTGTGCGGTAGTCGGTCACGCGGAAGTTCAATACTTCCGCGCCGAATATGACGAACCGCCGAGTGCCCAGTAGCCCAAGCGGGACCGCCACGAGTAGCGCAAGAACGCCGTACGCAAGCACCATAACGAAGTACATTGCTGCGAGCTGTCCTCGGCGGGCCCCTATCGCCTTCATCACGCCGAGCTGGCGCGTCTGCTGCGCCACGAGAGAACCGATGGTGTTGATGACGAGGAAGCCGGAGAGCATGAGGGTCAGCGCGCCGACGAGCACGAGCAGCATCGAAACGGCCTTGAAGATGTTGGAGATGCTCTGCACGCCCGGTTCGAGCGCGAGCATCCGAATCACCGCGACACCCTGCGGCTCGATGACCTCATCGCGCAGCCGAGCGCCGAGTGCGCTGGCTTCATCGAGAGTGGTCAACTGTGCGGCGGCGCGAACGTCGAGCTGGTTGTAGGCTTGCGGCTCGCCAAGGTCGGCCAGCGTGTCCCAGCTGACGAAACCGACCGAGCGGCCGGTCATCATTGGGATGGCGGCGTTCAGGTCGTGCACGCTTCCGACCACAGTCAGGAGGGGCCGCTGCCCGGCGGTGGTTTCGAGCTCGATCTGGTCGCCCGGCTCGAGGCCGGAGAAGTCGAGCGAGCCCGTCTCGATAAGTATCTCGCCTCGACTGGGCCACCTGCGGATACTCGGCTCGTCAAGCTGGCTCACCTTGATGTCGTCGTAGTCCTTGACGGCTTCGATGGTGATGTTCTTCCAGGGTCCGCCGTCGACTCGGGAGTTCATCGACGCGCTTCTGCGGCCCTGCGCTTCCGAGACGTCCGGCTCACGCGCGACCGACGACACGAATGCATCATCGGTTGGCGAGGTGATGTAGGTGACGGTCGGCGGCTGTGTGGCCGGGAAGCCCTGGTCGAGAGCACGGATGAGGATGCCTCGGCCGCCCATCATCACCGCGACGGCGAAGATTCCGACCGCGATCGACAGG
>DATHUB010000017.1:0-3893 GCA_035462695.1 Coriobacteriia bacterium
AGCTCATCGAGCTTGAGTTGAAGCGCGGCCTGATCGTGGTTCTGCGCGTTCTGGACGCCTCGGCGATTCGGCGGGCGAAACGGGCAAAGAGGTTCTTCATCAGAGGGACCCTCCTTCACAGGCAGCGAGAACCTGTCAGAAACTCCCCGCAGCGACAGACTGCTAAACGCAGCCAGCCCGTGGGTATGAGACCTCAGGAAGCGAGGCAGAGTCAGACAGAAGCGCAGCTCAGAGGCAATAAATGGCAGTTGCTTGCGGGCGCGACTGTCGACTGAACGCGACGCCTCGGGAACCGGTCGAGAGAGGGTCAGCGGAAGGAGCACGGGTACATGGCGAAGGACATCTATCAGAGACTCGAGCAGGATCATCGCGAGATGCAGCAGATGATGGGACGGCTGTCCGAGCGGTTTGACGACAGAACCTTCAAGAAGCTCGCAACGGAGCTGACGGCGCACACCGTGGCCGAGGAGAAGGTCCTCTATCACGCTGTCGTCAAGGAGGAGCCGGCACACCAACCGGTTCTCGAGGGTTATGAGGAACACCACGTGGCAGAGCTGATTCTGCGCGAGCTGAAGTCCAACCAGCATGGCACCGACCGCTGGAAGGCCAAGTTCAAGGTTCTCAAAGAGAACGTGGAGCACCACATCGAGGAAGAGGAGTCGACCATGTTCAGCGCCGTGCGCGAGGTGCTCCCTCAGCAGGAGGCGCAGAAGATGGTGTCCAAGTTCGAGAGCGAGAAACGGAAGCACCACTAGGGGGTGAGAGAGATGTTGTGGACGATCGCCGCAATCCTGCTGGTCCTATGGGTTCTCGGCATGGTGTCGGGAACGACCATCAGCGGATTCATCCACCTGCTGCTGGTCCTGGCCATCGTCGCCGTGGTGATTCAGCTGATTACCGGCCGAAGGGCCGTTTAGCTGCCGAGCGCGCGGCTGAGCGTCACAAGCCGCAGGAAGCGGCGCGGGCCACCGGTCCAAGGCGAGGCCCCGCCGTGCTCGCAGCGACGAAGACCGAGGAGGCATGGCAATGGCTGAGATCATTCACGAGCACGACGACCGCAGTGGCTCGAGCGCACTGCTCGGCATAGTGCTCGGCGTCCTGATCGTGCTCGTACTGCTTGCAGCAGCGTGGTGGTTCTTCTTGCGCGCGCCGGCTGTTGTGGATACGACGCCTGACAACACCACGATCATCGAGCAGGAGCAGCCCCCTGCCGAGGGTGGCGACACGAACATCGTCGTCCCGGAGGACGGCGGAACCGAGGAAACCTCACCGGCTCCTTAGCGCTGGCAAGCCGCTAGGCACCGGAAGGGTCGAGGAAACGAAGGAGCCCGCCTCCAGGGGGAGACGGGCTCTTCGCTTGCTGTTCAGAACGAGCTAGTAGCTGAGTCGGACGACTTGGCCCGGATAGGTCACGAGCACGCTCGGATGAATCGTTGGCCCGTCATACCACCAGTCCGCATCGAACCAGTCGATGTAGACGTAGTACGGCGTCTCCGATACGGGAACCGTGACGTCATCGACGCCGTCCCAGCCATCCACTCCGGCGTCTCCGCGTCCGGTCGCGACGATCGGTCCCGAAGCTCCGCCTGAACGTACGGTCCACGCCGCCCACGAGTCGTAGAGCGGGACGTAGCCGCTTACATCGCTGTCGCCCCATACGAGGCGAATGGTCCCGTTGCCGGTTGGCGTGCCGCCACCGATGGTGAACACCTTGACGGCGTGAACTGCCGAGTTGCCGGCGTTGTCGAGGGCCCAGTACTCGATGGAGTGTGTGCCGGCCCCGCCCACGACGAGGTCAGTCGCAGCAGCTCCGGATGGTGCGTTCTGCTGCGTGCCGCCATCGACTCTGTAGACGATGTTGGCGAGCCCGGCCCCGTTCGCGGGAAGGTCCGCGGCAGTGATCGTGATGGTGGCCGTCTCGGTGTAAGTCGTGGCCGCATTCGACGACACGGTCGGGACAGTCCAGTCCACGTTGATCGTCGCTGTGCGGTGGACTTCCGTGTTCCCACCGCGGTCGATAGACCAGTACTCGATGGTATGCGGCCCCTGAGCGGTGAACGTACGCGTCAGGTTGTTGGCCGCCGAGGACAGGAACTGCGTGGTACCCCCGTCGATCTTGTAAGCCTTCTGCGAGACGCCGTAGCCCGTGTCGACGGCCGCGAACGGAATCGATACGGTCGCGGTCTTGTAGTAGGGCTGTGCGCTGAGCGTCGAGACCGGAGGCGTGATGTCACGAGTGACCGTGAAGCTTGCTGTGTGATGCCCCTCGACATTGCCTGAGTAGTCATCCGACCACCACTCGAGTGTGTAGGCAACGGTGCCGCTCGCAGGCTGACCGATCGAGACAAGCGTGCCGGTTTGCGTGGCTCCGCCGTTGAGCTTGTAGTAGGTGCCCTTCACGCCCAAGTAGCTGGCATCACTGGCGGACAGCGTGATCGTTGCCGGTCCCTCGTACGCGCTCTTCACGTTCGATGTCGTTACTGGCGGTGTGGAGTCGGGCGCAACCGTGAAGTTCAGACTCTTGTGCGGAGTCTCTTCATTGCCGTACTGGTCGACGGACCAGTACTCGAGGCTGTGAGAACCGCCCTCGCTCACTTCCAGCAGATCACCCTTGGTCGCAGCCGCGCCGTCGAGCTTGCGGAAGGTCGTTCCGATGCCGACCATTCCGCTGTCCGTCATGGTGAACTCGATGCGCGCGGTGCCGTTGTAGTTCGCGAGGGCCGCGGCCGTGGTGACCGGTGCGGTTGCATCGCCAGCACTCGGCTTGGCGTGGCAGTCGACGCACGGATCGTCGTACAGCTGGAAGCTGCCTTCGTCATGGCATGCGCTGCAGTTGCCGCTGGCGATCTCATCGTGGTCGAAGCCACTCGCGTGATAGGTCGCGTGGCAACCACCCTGCGTGCAGTTCTTGCTCCAGCCCGTGAAGGTGTTGCGCGGTGTCGGGTGGCACGTCGAGCATAGGTTGGCGTGGGTGTCGCCAAGCTCGGCGTTGTGGCAGTCGGCGCAGTCCATGTACGCGCCGGTCGCACCCATCCAGCCGTCGTGGTTGTCGAAGAGCGCGATTCCGCCACTGCCAAGGGTCGCTGTGTGCATAGCGGCCTCGTAGCCGTGTTCAGCGACCCGATCGGGGTGGCACGTCGCACAGTCATTGGTGCTCGGAACGCCGTCAGCATGGCAAACCATGCACGAGGTGCGGACCTCGCCACCGGGGGTAGTCACGGAGGCGTCCAGGTGCACAGTGGCCAGGTTGTCGCCATCGGCGCTGTGACAGCCTTCCACGCATGACGGTGTCGGCGACGGGAAGGTGTGCGCCGCGGTCGTCTCGGCATGCATAGTCTGCGGTGAGCCGACCGAATGACAACCGCCCTGGCTGCAGGTCTGGTTCCACTCATCGAAGCTGTCACGTGGCGTGGGATGGCACGTAGTGCAGCTGCCTCCCGCAGAGGACGAGCTGACCTTCTCATGCTCGGCCATCAAGTCCACGTTGTGGCAGTCGCCGCACAGGAAGCCAGACAGGTCCGCGGTCTCGCCAACGTCGGCCAGATGGTCGACCTCGGCATAGGGATGGCCGAGGGGGATGTCGTGGCAGTCTGCACACGTCGGCGTCGTGGGCAGCTGCATGGCGTCCTTCACCCGCTGCGGAACGTCGGGGCCGTGGCAGGTAATGCAGCTGAGCTGTTCACCGGCGTCGTCCGTGTAGCGCGCGTGCTCGTTCGTCAGGTTGCGAACGTGACAGGCGCACCCGGACATGTTGTCGCTCGTGACGTGCAGGCCCTTCACGTCTTGGACGTGGGAGGGAACGCCTGCGAACACCGTCGAGTGACAGTACGTGCAGTCTTCGTTCGCCAGCAGTTCCGCGCCGTGCACCGGCGTCAGATCTTCCATGTTCCAGT
>DATHUB010000018.1:0-4294 GCA_035462695.1 Coriobacteriia bacterium
ACCGATTGAGCCAGCGGTCAAGGATCAGAACGTAGAGCTCCGATATGCTTGGAGCGAGTTTGTACAGGGTGCTTCGGGAGCAGTGCAATGTGTCGGCCAGCGTTCCAACGCGCGTATGAAGGAAGCCCTCAGCAAGGAAGATCTCCTCAATGCGCTCGAGTAGTTCTTGCCTTCGGGTCTCGTTGGGATGCGCCGGCGTCAAGCGGACTCCTTCGTCTCGAGACGCTGCGGAGTGCCTTAGGTCACCGCGGGAAGTGACTCTCCAATCAGCAGCTCAGGCTGTTCGGTAGCCGGATGTCATGCATGCGTGCGAAGGGCCTGCGATTCGCACGATACCATGCGATGCGGCTCAGTACTTCATAGTGACCTTGGATGAGAGAAGCTGACCTTCGCCGTCAGCTGGGAACCTACGCCTGACGCCCTCTTGCGACGGACACGATTGCAACATCGTCTGAAAGGCTCCCGCCGGTGAACTGCATGACCTCTTCGAAGATTGCCTCGGGCACCTGCTTCGAAGGTGTCGGATCCATGTGCTGGATGAACTCAACGAGTCGCTCCTCGCCGAACAAGCTCCCATCCCGACGTGCCTCAGTAACGCCGTCTGTGTAGAGCACGAGCACATCGCCCCTCGCGATCACGGCCTCCCCATCCACGAATTCGGCCTGCTCGAACGCCCCTGCAATGGTCGACCCGACGTCAAGCAGAGTCACGCTGCCATCGCTCTTCTTCACGATGCCTCGCGTGTGCCCGGCGCTGCAGTAGGTGAGGCCGCCTGTCCCAACATCAAGAACTCCGTAGAGCAGAGTGACGAATACCGATCCCGTCGTGGCCTTCAGAATCGCCGCGCTGGTCTTGCTGACCACAGCCGCAGGAGAGTCATTCTCATATGCAAGCGCCCTGATGGTGTTCTTCACCAGCGCGGTCAGTGTCGCAGCCTGCACACCCTTCCCAGACACATCGCCGAGAAGCACACCGGCGCGGTTTCCGTCCAATGCGAAGAAGTCATAGAAGTCGCCTCCGACGGCAGCGGCTGCAGTCGCCGAGCGGTAGAGGTAGCCGTAGTCGATGCCGGGGATGCGCCTCGGGACTGTGAGGAGAGCCGTCTGCAGAGTGTCGGCAATGTTCCGCTGCTCGGCATATAGCTTGGCGTTCTCGATCGCCAAAGACAGCAGAGTCCCCATTCTGCGAGCGAAGCTGATCTCCGCCTCTCCCAAGAGAGCGGACGGCAACCGGTAGTGAAACGACACCGAGCCGATCTCTTCGTGCCTAAGCAACAGGGGGACAACTAGGACGGAGCCGCCGTCCAACTGCATGCCCAGGGCAGACGCGAAGCGCGCGGCTTCATCGCGAGTCAGGACCTCCGGGTCTCCAGTCTCCGAGGCGGCCCGTCCGGAGACGACCTCTTGATCTCTGATGAGCTGCCCCACGAGCTTGCGAGGCATCCCGTGCGCGTCCTTCAGCACCCACGCGCCGTCTTGTCTGAGCAGGACGGCCGCTGAGTCTGCTCCCAGCGCTTCGGTTGAGTCCTTCAGTACTCGCTCCAGAATCTGATCGAACTCCGGCGTCGCGCCGATGGTGACGCTGACATGGTTGAGGGCAGCACTCAGCCGCTCTTGGCGCCTCTGCTCGGTGACGTCATCGATCGCGAGGAGGATCGACGGCTGGCCCTCCTCCTCGCGGACGCGTCGCGCGTACAACACCATGACACGGTGACCGATGCGGGCGAATTCACGCTCAACCTCAAGATCGGCGAACCCCTGGTCGCCCGGAAGCACACGTTCGAGCAGGGACCGCAGTTCCGGGAAGTCCCACTGCCCGTCGCCGAGGTCGAACACCCTCTTGCCAATCGTTTCCTCATCAGAGACCGCGAAAGTCTCGTAGAACGCGTGGTTTGCTTCTCGCACGCTGAGGTCCGGACCGAGGGTGAGCAATGGCGCACGCACCGTCTCGACGACTGCCTCGGCGTGTCTCGTGGCAGCATGGGCCGCTACGAGACTGCTCTTCAACTCGCTGATGTCGATGAAGGCGATTACCGCGCCGTCGATTCTCCCCTCGCTGGTCCTGTACGGGCGCACGCGCATGGAGTACCAACGCCCGTCGATGCCTCGCACCTCTGTCTCAGAGGTCGTGCCCTCGGCCATCACCTCGCACACTATGTCTCTGAAGTCCGGGACATCGACTTTCAGGCTCAGATCAGTGATCGGCTGCGCGACGTCTGCAACGATGCTCACGATTGTGTTGGCCCCAGGCGTGAATCGGCGCAGCCGTAGTTCGGAATCCAAGATGAGAATCGGAATCTCGACGCTCTCTACGACGTTGGTGAGATCATCGGCGAGACGACCGAGTTCAGTGGGAGCTAGCGAACCTGTCATCTAATCCCTTTCGCACACCTCAGGGGCATCCCGTCCCCTCAGCGTATACCCTGCATCGTTGCGCAGACGCGATTCCGACCCCGCGGCACATTTACGGCTTACACGTTTGTCTGAGTAAAGCCGCTCATATATACATACAGATGCAACAACTGTTAACATGAGTTAAGTCCCCCCGCGTCGGCCGGGTCGCACATGGGGGACCTGCCTCAGCGTTGCCGAGGCAGACGAGAGCCCCCCATTTCCACGGGAAGTGAGGGGCCTCTCTCTTTCGTGCTGCGTCAGGATCTAGAAGTCTGCCTATCCTGCGTCGTCGTCTGCCGTCGCCAACTGCTCCTGACGTTTTGCTCTTGTCTTCGTGACGCCCTTCTCGAGCGTGCTCGCCATCAGGAACCCTGCGAGCAGGATTGCGCTGGCGATCATCTCCGCGAAGTAGAGGCCTTCCGTCACGCCGGCGCGTGCCATCGATCCAGCGGCGGCGATGCACAGCGTGCCCAGAAAGATCAGCACGTTGGCCCACGCGCGATATCGGTACTGCTTCTTGGGCCAGAACCTGACGACGGACCAAGCGGCACCGCCGAGCACGAGCAGCGTCCCCGGGATGTTGAAGAACAGCGACATTACGCGCGGGAAGGACCCGCTCGATCCGAGGCCGGCCCCGCCCACAACTATGCCTGGCTGCAGCGCCTCGTAGTCGAGTTCGACGGTGAAGGCACCCCACAAGAAGATGGCCAGCATCACAAGGGTGAAAGCCAGGTACAGATCACCCCAGATCCGCTTCTTCGTGATGAGATAGAGCGTGCCCAAGCCAAGAAAGCCGACCATCGAAGCAGCGAACACGATGTATATCCGGTACACGGTCGGATCCCAGTTCTGCGTGTACTCGGAGTACCACTCCATACCGGCCGCAGCCGCATACAGAAAGAACCCCGTCGCCCAAGCCAGCTGATGTGGTTTGCGTCGACGGTTCCACTGAGTCAACAGCAGCGCGACGTAGATGAAGCCGATAAGCGCCGTGACCGCAGGCCACCAGTAGCTGCTCCAAAACGTCATGAGTGACTCCCCCTCGCTCCAGTGGCCTAGGACACGCGGTTCGCAATGAACCCGTAGAAGTAGGGCAGCAGCCAGAAGGCCCACACCCAGATCGAGGCCCGAAGGTACGTTGTCGTGGCCGCTGCATCCGTCTTGTTCTTGGCGACGGTCGCCCATATAGCGCTGATCAGCATGAGCAGGATCGCGATACTGCCAATGATCCCGTGCACGTCCATGCGGTAGTAGCCGATCTCCATCGCCATCAACCCAGTGCCACCGGCATCCAGAAGCAGCCCGAGCCACAGAAACACGACGTGGCTTGTCTTGATCTCGCCTCTGCGTCTCGCCCCCCAGATTCCCCAGGTGTAGAAGACGAACGCAAGCGTCACCGCGAGTAGTCCGGACATCACAAACACAGGCATGGAGTCCCCCCGCCATCGAGTGACCGAACGGATACATCATCTTCCAGACTCGTGGGTGGCACAAGAAAGGTCGCATCTCGCCCTGGGGAATAGACCACTGCCGGAGAACCTGTCGACCAGGCAACTGCCCGTACTGCTCGGAGAGCGGGTCGACATCGGAAGAGGGGTGCGAGATGACAGTCAGAAGAGCGCTACTCGTCGGGATCATGTCGGTCACACTTCTATTCGCGCTGGCGGCGTGCTCGGCAAGCCAGGGCGATGCTCCGAGTGACACCCCGGCCGGCGATGCGTCCGCCGGTGCCACGACCGTCGTCGAGACAGGTCTCGCCTTCGACCCGCAGACCCTAGAAGTGAGCGTCGGAGACACGGTCACCTTCAAGAACGAGGATGCTGCGGCGCACAATGTGAACATCGACGGCAAGGATCTCGGAACTCAGGCGCAGGGCGAGTCGGTGACGTGGATGGCCGAGA
>DATHUB010000019.1:0-10942 GCA_035462695.1 Coriobacteriia bacterium
GCTCGGCCTAGTCGATGACGCCCGTTTCGCTGCGTCCTGGGCGAGGGCGCGCTTCTCGGCGGGTTTCGGGCCGCAGCGCGTGGCTCGTGAGCTAGCAGAGAAGGGGATCGCCGACGAGCTTGCCGCCGATGCCATCACGGAGGCCGTCGGTGACGACGACCAGATCGAGCGCGCCCGGCGCCTTCTCGGCAACACGTCACTCGAGACCCGAAACGAACGCGACAAGGCTGTTCGAAAACTCGTTCGCAAGGGCTTTGACCTGCGTACGGCACTAAAGGCCGCGGAGAAGCCCGAAGAGTAGCCGGCTGACGCGGCACCGCATGGCGTCCACCTGCGAGCGCTCACGACCGCCAACCTTGACGAAAACCGCTGGTAATCGGTACGATTCACCTTGGCATCACGTGATCATCTCCGTAGGCGGAACAGCCGTTCCGACCAGCGGTTTGTCTGCAGCAAGGCGATACCCGCGAGCGACGGCCCCCCGAGGCCGCTTTGCCGTATCCGGGCATTGACCTGCCGCTTTCATGCGATCACGAGTGCTGGACGTTCGGCGTCCGGCTCCTTTCGTCAAGAGCTACGGCGTCGAGGTCCCACCAGCCGATTAACGCTCGCTGACACACGAAGGGAGGGCGCATGCAGACGACAATCGTTGCCATCATTGCAGTGGTAGTCGGCATCGCCCTCGGCTACGCGATCAACCGCTTCCTGATGAAAGACCGTACTTCGCGCGCCGCTGAAGAAGCGGAGCGCCTGGTTAAGGACGCGGAGAAGCAAGCCGAGACCACGAAGAAGGAAGCTCTGCTCGAGGCGAAAGACCAGATCTTCCGCATGAAGCAAGAGGCAGAGACCGACGCCAAGGAACGCCGCAAGGAGGTCCAGGCGCTCGAGCAGCGACTCGCACAGCGCGAAGAGTCGGTCGACCGCCGCGCCGAGTCAGTCGACAAGCGCGAACACGCACTCTCCTCGCAGCAGGGCCAGATCGCCAAGCGCGAGAAGGACCTTGAGGACATGGTGGAGCAGGAGCGCCTGCGCCTCGAGGCGATTGCGGGCATGACTGCCGACGAAGCACGCTCCGAACTCATGGGCCGCATTCAGGACGATGTGAAGCGCGAAGCAGCCACCTTCATCCGCGAGACCGAGACTCGTGCACGCGAGGAAGCGGACAAGAAGGCTCGCAACATCGTGGGAATCGCAATCCAGCGTGTCGCCGCCGACCACACCGCCGAGTCGACCGTCTCCGTCGTTCACATTCCGAGCGACGATATGAAGGGCCGCATCATCGGCCGCGAAGGCCGCAACATCCGGGCCTTCGAGCAGATGACGGGCATCAACCTCATCATCGACGACACTCCGGAAGCTGTAATCCTCTCAAGCTTCGATCCGGTCCGCCGCGAGATCGGGCGTATCACGCTCGAGACCCTCATAGCGGACGGCCGCATTCACCCGGCCCGCATCGAGGAGATGTACAACAAGGCCGAGACGCTTATCACTCAGCAGATTCACGAGGCCGGCGAGCAGGCGGCCTTCGACGCCGGAGTGCACAATCTGCACCCAGAGATCGTCCGCACGCTCGGTCGCCTGAAGTTCCGTACTTCCTACGGCCAGAACGTGCTCAAGCACTCGCTTGAGGTCTCCTGGCTGGCTGGGGTCATGGCGAGCGAGCTTGGCGTCGATCCGACGCTTGCCAAGCGCGCGGGCCTGCTGCACGACCTCGGCAAGGCCGTCGACCACGAGGTCGAGGGTCCCCATGCCGTTATCGGTGCTGACATTGCCCGTCGCATGAACGAGCCGAAGTCGGTCGTCCACGCGATCGAAGCGCACCACGCCGACGTCGAGCCTGCGACCATCGAGGCCGTACTCGTGCAGGCTGCCGACGCAATCTCCGCAGGCCGTCCCGGCGCTCGCCGAGAGACCCTCGAGAGCTACATCAAGCGCCTCGAGAAGCTGGAAGCGGTGGCCAACAGCCACAAGGGCGTCGAGAAGACGTACGCCATGCAGGCGGGCCGTGAGATCCGCGTCATGGTCAAGCCCGACCAGATCAACGACGGCGACGCTGTAGTGCTCGCCCGCGACATCGCGAAGCAGATCGAAGAAGAGCTCGAGTACCCCGGCCAGATCAAGGTCATGGTCATTCGGGAAAGCCGCGCGGTCGACTACGCGAAGTAGCAGCGGTAACGTTAGACGCCCCGGCCGATACGGTCGGGGCGTCTTTTCATTTCTGTTCTTAATGAGGGCTGATGAGCGAGTTCAACACACGCGAAGGTGGCGCCGAGGACCTGGAGGGCGTACTCGGCGTTCAGCACAGGGCTTTCGGGCGAGTCGCGCTCATGTACGGCATCCAGCCGAGTGACCTCCCGCCGCTCAACGAGTCGATTGAGGACCTCGGGCGCCTGTTCGAGAACGGCACGCGGTTCTTCGTCTGCGAGAACCACGAGGGGTCGATAGTCGGCAGCGTGAGGGCATTCGAGGCCGACGGAGTGGTGGAGATAGGCCGCCTGGTTGTCGATGACGGATGGCAGCGCAGGGGAGTGGCGAGCGCCCTGATGGACCTGCTCGAAGAGTGCTATTCAGCTGCAAGGGGATTCGAGCTCTTCACGGGAGCAGAGGCCGACGTGCCGCTCGCCCTGTATGAGAAGAGGGGCTACGTGCGCAGCCGTTCTGACGAGGTCAACGGCGTGCGTCTGGTCTGGCTTCAGAAACCAGGGCCTGGCGCGGTATCATAGCGATGGCTACCAGCCATGCGCGGGCGTCTCATGCAGGCGCCCGTTGCTCTTCTTGCCACTGCTCGCGGAAGCTAGACTGAGCGCATGTCATCCAACGAAGACCTGATGAGTTTCGTCTCGGCCGTCTCCGGCGACGCTTTCCTCAAAGTCGAGGAGAACCTCGGGGACGGTTACGTACGCCTCAAGATCTCTGAGGCCGAGCGACGACAAGCCAAGCACGACATTCGGAGCACCGAGGACATCATCGTCGAGCTGCTTCGCAACTCACGTGACGCCCACGCCCAACGTATCTTCATTGCGTCCACCAAAGAAGGCTCGACGCGGACCCTCACCATCATCGATGACGGCGTCGGCGTCCCCGAACCGATGCAGGAGCGTGTCTTTGAGCCCCGCGTGACGTCAAAGCTCGAGACCATGGTGATGGACTCGTGGGGCGTCCATGGGCGAGGAATGGCGCTCTTCTCTATTCGGAGCAATGTGACCGAGGCAAAGATCGTCGCGTCGGCAGCGCACAAGGGCACGTCCGTATGCGTCGTGGCCGATACCGCACAGCTCCCTGAGCGGGCCGACCAGTCCACCTGGCCGACCGTCGAGCGCACAGAAGACGGTCGCTTGGCAGTCGCCCGGGGACCGCACAACCTCGTGCGCAGAATCGTGGAGTTCGCACTCGAGCACCCGGGGGTCGACGTCTTTCTCGGCAGCCCGTCTGAGATCCTCGCCACACTCGTCATGCTTGCACGCTTCGAACTCGATGAGGCGGAGCTGCTGTTCTGCGAGGACAATCGCCGCCTCGCCCTATGGCAGCGCCCTGGTGCGTGTGGTGACGCGGGGGAACTGACCGACTCCGCCGAGGCACTCGGCCTGCCTGTGTCGGAACGTACCGCCCACCGGGTACTTGCCGGCGAGATCACCCCGCTGAGGTCCGTAGCGGCGAGTGTGAGCGGGACCGGTGAGCGCAACGGCGAGCAGGCACAGCCCGACATCTACCGCGACCGTCGCGGGCTGAAGATCCATCACGCCGATCTCTCGGCTTTTCAGACCGATCTCGAGCGCGCTTTCGACGCACTTGCGGAACGCTACTACATACATTTGAAGTGCGAGCCGAAAATAACAGTGGGTAGAGATGAGATACGCGTGAGGTTCGAGGTCGACAAGGAAGACTGACCCTCTAGTAAACGTGACGCTGTATACTCACTTCGTACCTGCTATGCCTCAATTGCAGCATCAACGCACTAGTAGACGCAGCAGCCGCCATCAAGCGGCCCGAAGCACGGGAGTGGCAGTGGAAGTCCTCAAGGTCTCGAGCAAGTCGAACCCGAACTCCGTAGCGGGAGCATTAGCAGGTATCGTCCGCGAGCAGGGTGCCGTAGAGATGCAGACGGTGGGTGCGGGCGCACTCAACCAGGCGATCAAGGCGATAGCGATCGCGCGCGGCTTCATCGCGCCGTCCGGCATGGAGCTCACCTGCGTCCCCGCCTTCGCGGACATTCTCATCAATGGTGAGGAGCGGACAGCGATTCGTCTGCTCGTCGAGCCGCGGGATATGCATCGATAGGACGAGCCCCATGAAGGCGGACCTGCACGTTCACTCGACCGCCTCCGATGGCACGGCAAGACCGGCCGACCTCGTCGCCCTCGCCCTGGAGCGGGGGCTTCGCGTTTTGGCGATCACCGACCACGATTCGGTCGAAGGCCTGCCCGAAGCTCTCGATGCTGCCAAGGGCACCCCACTCACGCTGATCCCTGCCTTGGAGCTCTCGGCTGTCCAAGAGGGCCGAGACGTGCATATCCTCGGCTACTTCGTTCGGCACGACGACGCCGCGCTCGCGGCTCAGCTTGCCGACATGCGAGAAGCTCGCCTGAACAGGGCCGTGTCGATGGTGCGGCTCCTGGGGGAGTCGGGCTACGAGCTTGATGTCGACTCCGTGCTCGAGCTGTCCGACGGCGGAGCGGTGGGCCGAAGCCACGTCGCCCGCGCGCTCGTGGACGCGGGACACGCCGAGTCGATCCGAGATGCCTTCGAGCGCCTCATCGGGCGCGGGCGGCCTTACTACGTTTCGAAAGACGCGAGGACGCCTGCCGAGGCGATTCAGACGGTGCGCCGCGCAGGTGGGCTTGCTGTCGTCGCGCACCCAGGTGTCAACGGGCTCGACCCGGTGATCGATAGCATGATCGCCGAGGGCCTAGGCGGCATAGAGGCCTACCACGCCGATCACTCCGCCGAGCAGCGCGCCCACTACGCCGAGATGGCGAGCGCAGCGGGGTTGTTGGTGACAGGCGGGAGCGACTTCCACGGTGAGGCTGCACCGAACCCTGCGCTCGGGAGCGTCCGCCTGCCGGAGGGTGCCATCGCCGCGCTCCTCGATTGGGGCCGGGAGCACGGTTAGCAGCGGGCACGGCGCGTGCTACACTCGCTGCCGCCATGCGCACCTACTTTCTCCGCACCTTCGGGTGCCAGATGAACAAACACGATTCCGAGCGCGTCGCGGGCCTGCTGCGCGCTCAGTCCATGACTGAGGTCGACCGTCCCGAGGACGCCGACGTCGTCGTCTTCATGACGTGCTGCGTCCGCGAGAACGCTGACGAACGTCTCCGAGGCCAAGTCGCATCGCTCAAGGTGCTCAAACCGGGCCACGGCGCGGGTCCGCTGATCGCCGTCGGCGGCTGCATCGGTCAGCGGGACGGTGCGAAGCTCCTGGAGCAGCTGCCACACGTCGATGTCGTATTCGGCACTCACAACATCGGGCACCTTCCGGCACTGCTCGAGGCTGCCTCTTCTCAGCGTCAAGCGCAGGTCGAGGTTCTCGATCACGGCAGCGACTTCGCCAGCGACCTTCCCACCGCCCGAGAGCACCCGTGGCATGCTTGGGTGCCCATCACCGTCGGGTGCGACAACTTCTGCACCTACTGCGTCGTGCCCTACGTACGTGGCAGGGAGCGAAGCCGACCCCTCGAGCAGATCGTCGAGGAGGTCCGGCGCCTCGTTGCGGATGGCGTGCTCGAGGTCACCTTGCTCGGACAGAACGTGAACTCCTACGGACGCGACCTGTACGGGCAGCCCCGGTTCGCCGAGGCCCTGAGGGCCGTAGCCGGCACAGGAATCTCGCGCATCCGCTTCGCGACGAGCCATCCCAAAGACCTCTCGGACGAGACGATTTCGGCCATGGCCGACGAACCAGCGGTCATGCCATATCTGCATCTGCCGCTCCAGTCAGGTTCGGACCGGATCCTGGCAAGGATGAACCGGGTCTACACCAAAGCTACCTACCTCGAGCTCGTTCGACGTCTTCGGGAGCGAATCCCGGGGCTTGCGCTGTCCACCGACATCATCGTCGGCTTCCCCGGCGAGACCGAAGAGGACTTCGCGCAGACCCTGGAGGTCGTCGCCGAGGCGGACTACACGCAGGCCTTCACCTTCATCTACTCGCCCCGGGAGGGCACTCCGGCCGCCGAGATGGACGAACAGGTGCCGCGCGATGTCGTACAGGAGCGCTTCGACCGCCTCGTGGCAGCCGTTCATCGCTCGGCGCTCGGTCAGAATCGGCCCTTCGTCGGCTCCATTCAGGAAGTCCTGATCGAGGGGCCGAGCAAACGCGACGAGCGCGTGCTGATGGGACGTACGCCGACGAACAAGGTGGTTCACGCGCTGGTTCCCGAAGGACGCGAAGCGAGCGAGTATGCTGGCACCCTTGTCCGGGTCTGCATCGACGAGGCCCAGACGTGGTTTCTCGCCGGGGAACTACTGCACGCCGAGTAGGCTCACCCCTAACGTCGAGTGCGGTGTTCCTGACGGGTACATTCCTCCCGTCGTCGTTCACAGGAGGAATGCGCCATGGCCGCACCGGTCTTCGGCATAATCGCACCCCATCCGCCCATCATGGTGCGCTCGGTAGGGGGAAGCCGTTCGGAGGTCACGAGCGACTCGCTGAACGCTCTGCACGAGGCTGCGGAAGCACTCGCGAACTTCGCCCCCGAGACTCTGGTCGTGATGTCGCCACATGCGCCCGCCCTTGCCGACACTGTCGCTGTGGACACCGCCTCCGAGTACAACGGATCCTTCGCCGATTTCGGCGATCCCTCCGCACACTCTTGGCGCGGAGATCATCAACTCGCGTCCGCACTGCTGGATGCGTTGAAGGACTGCGGCGTGCCATCGATTGCGCGCACTGAGAGCTCTCGCCTGCGCTCGGGCTGGCTCGACCATGGCGTTCTGGTCCCGCTCTCATTCCTGGATCCGATGCAGCACTATCCGCTGGTTGTTGTCTCACTCTCGTACCTGCCTTACGCCGCTCACCGCGCGATCGGCGAGGCCCTCGCGACGGCGGCGGCCAAGTCAGGGCGCCGCATCGCGTTTCTGGCGAGCGGCGACCTCTCGCACCGACTGACCCGGGAGGCTCCGGCCGGCTTCTCGCCGAAGGCGACTGAACTTGATGAGGCGATCGTCGGCCTCGTGCGACAAGGGAAGCTCAGCGAGCTGTCCAACATCAGCGAGTCGCTCATCGAGGCGGGAGGGGAGTGCGGGCTGCGTTCGTTCATTGCTCTCGGCGGCTATGCGGGCGATGACCCCGTGCCGACTCGGGTACTCGCGTACGAAGGACCGTGGGGAGTTGGCTACCTGACTGCCCTCGTCGGAAGTGCGGCGCTCGAGTCCTGCGATACCCGCGTTCTGAGCACGAGCGAGCGCGGATCCAAGGGCGGCCGAGCGGGCGGTGAGGAGTCGGAGATCGTGTCGCTCGCACGGCGCTCGATCGAGACCTTTCTGCGAGAGGGACGTCGGCTCGAGGAACCTGAGCTCACGGGAGCCGAGTATCCGCCGAGGGCCGGCGCGTTCGTCTCCCTGCACCGCAACGAGGCCTTGCGTGGCTGCATCGGCACCATCCTGCCCACGCGCAACACGCTTGCCGAGGAGGTCGCTGCCAACGCGGTTGAGGCCGCGACGCGCGATCCACGCTTCCCGGAGCTCAGAGTGGACGAGCTCGACGATCTCGAGATCAAGGTGGACGTCCTCAACCAGCCCGAGTCGTGCTCCATCAAGGACCTCGACCCCCAGCGCTATGGCGTGATTACCACGAGCGGTTGGCGTCGAGGCCTGCTGCTGCCCGACTTGGAGGGCGTCGACGACGTCGAGAAGCAGGTCGAGATCGCTATGAACAAGGCGGGAATTCGGCCAGGAGAGCCCTGCTCGTTCGAGCGGTTCAAGGTCGACCGCTACACTTAGCGGGTGACTCCTTCCACCGACCCTGACGCACACTCTCCAGTCGACGTTCTCGCGATCGTCGGTCCTACTGCGGTCGGAAAGACCGCCGTGGCCGAGGAGATCGCCGTACGTCTGCGCTCAGAGATCATCTCGGCCGACTCCATGCAGGTGTACCGCGGCATGAATGTCGGCACGGCCAAGCCCAACCCGGCGGAGCGCCGGGTGCCCTATCACTGCATCGACGTAGTGGCGCCCGGCGAGCCGTTCTCGGCCGCCCTCTTCCAGGCGGAGGCGCGCCAGGCGATCGGCGAGATAAGCGCGCGCGGCAGCGTGCCCGTACTTGTCGGGGGTACCGGACTCTACGTGCGTGCGGCACTGGACGACTGGGTGTTCCCAAGCGGCGAGCAGCGGGACAACCCCGTGAGGGCGCGATACGAGGCGCTCGCGACGGAGCAAGGTGGAGCAGCACTGCACCAGCTGCTAGCGAAGCGCGATCCTGCCTCAGCGGCGCTCATCCACCCGAACAACGTTCGCCGCGTCGTGCGGGCGCTCGAGATGCTCGACGAGGGAAGCTCGTACGCCGAGCAGAACGAGGGCTTCGCCGTAAGAGAGAGCGTCTACAACGCGCGGATCTTCGGGCTGACGATGGAGCGAACCACGCTCTACGAGCGCATTGACAGCCGAGTAGACGAGATGATTGCGTCCGGGCTTGTCAGCGAGGTGGAGCGCCTGCTTGAGGCGGGGTTCCGAGACGCGCTCACGGCGGCTCAGGCTATCGGGTACAAAGAACTCGTGCCGGTGGTCGAGTCGGGAGCGCCACTCGGGGACGCCATCGAGGCGATCAAGCAGGCGTCGCGCAGATACGCGAAACGGCAGCTCACCTGGTTCAAGGGCGACCCCCGGGTCCAGTGGATCGACGTCACCGAACTGTCGGTTTCCGAGACGGCGGACCGGGTGTTGTCTGCGCTAGACTGGTCGTCAGCCTAACCGAGAACGCCGACTAGGAGTGCCATCGTGGAGCTCAACTTCGTGAAGATGCACGGACTCGGCAACGATTTCGTCGTCATCGACGACCGAGCCGAGAAACTGGATTTCGCCCCCGAGGCCGTCGAGTGGCTCTGCGACCGCAACTTCGGCATCGGTGCCGACGGCATCATCCTGGTGCGCCCTGCCACACACCCTGGTGCGGACTTCGGCTGGTGGTTTCGCAACTCAGACGGCTCAATCGCAGAGATGTGCGGCAACGGGATCCGCTGCTTCGCCAAGTTCGTGGTCGATCACGGACTCGTGACTGACGACTGCGACACCGTGCGCGTCGAGACCGCGCTCGGCGTGAACACGATCGCCGTGACGCGCGCCTACGACGGCACCATGAACCTAGCGACGGTCGACATGGGCGAGCCCATCGTCCGCCCCGCCGATATCCCCACGGAGATGCGCTGCGGGGGCAACGACGAC
This sequence comes from Coriobacteriia bacterium, assembly GCA_035462695.1. GTDB lineage: Bacteria > Actinomycetota > Coriobacteriia > Anaerosomatales > PHET01 > DATHUB01. The sequence goes on from DATHUB010000019.1 coordinate 9,379, forward strand.
ATGGTGATCGCGTGTCCGCTCGAGACTGAGGCGGGCACGTTCGACGTCACGCCCATCTCCATGGGCAACCCGCACTGCGTGCTGTGGTTCGACGACGTCGACAGCGTCGACATTGCCACGATCGGACGTGCGATCGAGACACATCCCGCGTTCCCGAAAAAGACGAACGTCGAGTTCGCCGAGGTGGTTGGCGAGCCGGCGGACGCGACCATCAAGCTGCGTGTATGGGAGCGAGGCGTCGGCGAGACGCTCGCGTGCGGCACCGGCGCCTGCGCGGCGGCTGTGGTCGGCGCCCTCACGCTCCGAATCGGTCGCGAGGCCACGGTTGAACTTCCCGGCGGCGAACTGGAGATCCGCTGGGCGGAGGACGGGCACGTGTTCATGACAGGACCGGCTACCGAGGTCTTCAGCGGCACGCTCACCGTTCCTGAGGACGACGACATAGAGTAGTCGGCGGAAGAACGCTTCGATTGCATGCCGGAAACGTGCCCTCTGGCGGCAGGTGCCTCTGCTACCATGGCTGGACCGACCGCCAGGGTCGGTTCGAGAGAACCCGTTGTGGAAGGGGAGAACTGTCCCGTGAGGACCGCTCAGCGTATCGCCAACCTGCCTCCGTACCTGTTCGCCGAGATCGATCGCAAGAAGGCCCTCAAGACGGCCCAGGGCATCGATGTCATCTCGCTCGGCATCGGCGATCCTGATCAGCCCACGCCCGAGCGCATCGTGAAGGCAGCGCAGGAGGCGGTCGCCAATCCCGCGAATCACCAGTACCCCAGCTACTTCGGCGCGCAGCGCTACCGCGAGGCGTGCGCGACGTGGATGGACCGCCGCTTCGGTGTGCAGGTCGACCCCAACGACGAGGTCGTCGCCCTCATCGGCAGCAAGGAAGGTATCGCGCATATCTTCCTGGCCTTCGTCGACCCCGGTGACGTCACCCTCGTTCCCGGCTGTGGCTATCCCGTCTACCACACCGGGGGAATCCTGTGTGGCGGCGAGAGCTACTTCATGCCGATGACCGAGGAGAACGGCTTCCTCGCAGACTTCGACAACATCCCCGCCGACGTGCTGTCGCGCGCCAGGATGATGTTCCTCAGCTACCCCAACAATCCCACGTCCGCGATTGCCAATGACGAGTACTTCGACAGGGCGATCGCCTTTGCGAAGGCGAACGACATCCTCATCGTCCACGACAATGCGTACTCCGAGATCGGCATGGACGGCTACAAGGCGTCGAGCTTCCTCGAGCGGCCGGGAGCCAAGGACGTGGCCATCGAGCTGTTCAGCTGCTCGAAGGCGTACAACATGACCGGTTGGCGTGTCGCATTCGCAGCCGGCAACAAAGAGGCCATCAAGGCTCTCGGCGTCGTGAAGAGCAACATCGACTCCGGCGTCTTCACGGCGGTACAGGACGCCGCGATCGAGGCTTTGCTCGGCGAGCAAGAGGCCGAGCTCGCCGCGCTGAACGCGCTGTACCAGCGCCGCCGTGACCTCGTGCTCGACGCGCTCGGCAAAATCGGCATCGAGGTCCCGTTCAAGCCGGTTGCGACGATCTACGTCTGGGCCA
>DATHUB010000020.1:0-2573 GCA_035462695.1 Coriobacteriia bacterium
CTATCCCTGTGGGGAGGGCGCCGGCTACGCGGGCGGCATCATGTCCGCCGCGGTCGATCGCATGCGCTGCGCCGAAGCCGTTCTCGCGCGCTATCTCTGAGGGACGGCGCCAAGGGCATCTAGTCCCGATGTTCAGCCCAGCCGCGTCACGAGAGCGTATCGGAGAGTCTCACCCATTCGTCCTCGAGGTCCGAGATCTGTTGCTCGACATCCCGCAGCCGTCCCTGGCCATCAAGTAGGGCGACGTAGTCGGAGGGATCCGCTTCCTGCAACTCGGCGCGGATTGCCTCGGCCTTCCTGCCGAGTGTCTCCAGCTTGCGCTCGGCAGACGCCAGTTCCTTCTTCAGGCTGTATTCGTCCGCCCGCGACAAGACCGGTTTGTGATTCGCATCCGGTTTGCCACTCGACCCCCCGGCGGCGCTCTCCTTCAGCTTCGGCTTCTCGGATCTCGCTTGCGCTTTGTTGTGGGTTCGCGCGTCCAGGAGCCGCAGGTACTCGTCGACGCCGCCAGGGACATGGCGGATCTTCCCGTCAACCAAGGCGAACTGATCGTCGGTGACGCGCTCCATCAGGTGCCGGTCATGCGTGATGAGGAGAAGCGTGCCGGGCCATGTGTCCAAGAGACTCTCTACGACCGCAAGCATGTCGATATCCAGGTCGTTGTCCGGCTCGTCCAAGATGAGGACATTCGGCTTGTCCAGAAGGATCAGCATCAGCTGGAGGCGACGCTTCTCTCCGCCGGACAGATCAGATACTGCCGAGGACAACTGGGCAGCGTCGAACCCGAGACGCTCCAATAGCTGGGCAGGGGTTACTTCTCTACCTTCGACCTCGTAGCGGGTGTTGTATCGAGAGAGGACTTCGCGGACGCGGCAGCTTCCCAGCTCGTTCACCTCATTGAGATGTTGCGACAAGAAGGCGAACTTGACGGTCTTGCCGATCTTCACATGTCCCGAAGTTGGCTCGAGCTCACCTTGGATGACATTCAGCAGCGTGGTCTTGCCCGATCCGTTCTCGCCGAGGATGCCCAACCTGTCACCTGGACCGATGCTCCAAGTGACGCTGTCGATGACAGTCTTATCGCCAAAACGCTCGGTCACGCCGACAAGATCGACGACCTGTTTGCCCAAGCGGGAGACCGCCGTCCTTTTCAACTCGAGTGAGTCGCGCACAGGCGGCTCGTCAGCGATGAGCGCGCGCGCCGCCTGGACATGGAACTTCGGCTTGGTCGATCGGGCGCGAGCGCCTCGTGAAAGCCACGCGAGCTCCTTGCGCATGAGGTTCTTGCGCTTCTGCTCGGCCGTCTGGGCAGCCTCCGCGCGTTCGACGCGCTGGAGCACGTACGCCGAGTACCCGCCCTCGAACTGGTCAACTCGTCCGTCGTGCACCTCCCACATGCTCAGGCAGACCTCATCGAGGAACCAGCGGTCATGCGTGACGACGAGCAGCGCGCCCGATTTCTTGGGCCAGCGCTGCTTGAGGTGGTCCGCCAGCCACGCGATAGCGTGGACATCGAGATGGTTGGTGGGCTCGTCGAGCATGAGCACATCGGGGTCTCCGACCAGAACGCGGGCAAGGTCCACTCGACGCCGCTGCCCCCCGGAAAGCTCGCAGATTCTGGCCTCCCAAGGGATGTCCGCAATGAGGCCGCGAAGAATCTTGCGGGTTCGGGCATCCGATGCCCACGTGTGCTCGGGCACGTCCCCAACGACCTCATGGGCGACGGTCGCCTCAGGGTCCAGTGCATCCGCCTGCTCGAGCATACCGACGGTAGCCCCCCCACGCATGATTATGCGACCGGTATCAGGCTCAAGTGAACCCGCAAGCAGCGAAAGCAGTGATGACTTGCCATCGCCGTTGCCGCCGATGATGCCGATGCGGTCGCCATCGTCGATTCCGAGCGTGACCGAGTCGAAGACTCTCTTCGTCGGATACTCTAGATGGACGTTGTCACACCCCAGCAGGTACGCCACTCAAAGAACCTCAATCCTCACAGAGCCACCGAGTACTAGCGAAGCGATCCGAACGCGTGAGCACACAGGATACCTACCACGCCACTTCGGTGCGGGGAGCTGTCGCGTGCTAGAGCCTTCAGGATCGTCCATTCAGCAAGACAGAAGCCTCGGATCACCGAGGCTTCTGCTGAGTTGCTTCCGGCATTCCCTGCCGAGTAGGCGCGTCTACCCCTAGGGCATTTCGCCTCGGAAACGTCCGTTGGATTTGCTATCGGAGATCTGCGCGTCAGCCAGGCTCATGTCACCGGGCTGGAGGTACAGCGTTCCACTCGCTCCGACGATGGACGCGTTAACGGTTGCACGCCTGTACGACTGATTCGTGCGATCGGCCCAAAGATAGTCCGCGGTACGGTCCCTGGAGACGAAAGTCGAGCGGGTGAGGGGTCCGGTGGCCTTCCAGCTAGCGACGACGGAGACCATCTCGGTCGTCGACTCGTCGGGCTCCCGCTGCTCCCACTCCTCTTCGCCGACCTGAACCCATGGCTCCGTCCCTTTCCAGACATTCATCGTTCCCTCTGCCAGGAACTCGAGCCGAGCGGTGCCGAGCGTCTTGCCGAA
>DATHUB010000021.1:0-4026 GCA_035462695.1 Coriobacteriia bacterium
GCACCGAGCCGATCTCGTAGACAAGACGCTCCGAGTAGTCGTTGGTCTGGGGACGTCCCGAGAAGTGGATGCCTACGACGACCGCGCCTCGGCGCATGATCCGCCAGCACGCTACGGGCGAGTCGATCCCCGCCGAGAGAAGCGCCATCACGCGACTTGCCGTGCCTACCGGAAGACCGCCGGGGCCGCTGATCGTCACCGACGAGATGTAGGTGTCGCCCTGGGTGACATTCACGACAACGGTGGCGTCGGGGGTGCTGAGATCCACGCCGGCCCCCGTCTTCGCCTGCAGATACGCGCCGATGCGACGGTTCATTTCGAGGCTCGGCTCCGAGTACTGGGTGTTAGCGCGCCGACCGGCGACCCTGAAGGTGGTGAACGGGCGAGCTGCCTCCAGCGCCGTTAGCGCGACCTGCTCCATCTCCTCGGGCTGCTGTGTGGTCTTGTAGGCGAGCGAAACTCCCGATACGCCGGGTATCAGCGCGATTCTCTCGGCGACCTCTCGCATACGATCGGGTTCGAACACTCGGACGACCAGTCGCGACTGCATTCGCTCGACGCGTCCTACGGGCATACCGACGAGCGCCGCTTCCAGATTCGACTGGAGACGGCGCTCGAATACCGAACGATTGCGGCCCTTGAGACCGATTTCGTGATAGTGGATGAGACAGACGCGCTCAGACATGCGCGTCGGCTACTTGTAGCTGTCCTTGGTGCGCTCGTAGCCGACGTCCGTCGAGGAGATCTCCTCAAGAGCGAGAGAGAGAGACTTGGTGCTGGTGAGCTTGGCGATCTCGCTCGTCGGCATCGTGAGAAGAGCCTGGTCGCGAACGCCGTGGATCATGTCGTTGATCTGACGCGCACGCTTAGCAGAGATGATGCACAGGGTGTACTTCGAGTCGACCTTGGCTAGCAGGTCGTCGATCGGCGGATTGATAACGGACATGAAGTCACGACTCCTCGTCGTCGGCGTATGAATCGATGATGCGCGCAAGCTCATCGGAAGCGCGCGCAATGTCGTCGTTTAATACCACATGGTCGTACTTCCCCACAAGCGCCATTTCGCGCTCGGCGGTCTTCATACGCACTGCGACCTGCTCTTCTGTCTCTGAACCTCGTCGCGCCAACCGGCGGATGAGTTCCTCCGTAGACGGAGGCGTAATGAACACCAGGACCGACTCGGGCATGAGGTCGCGAATCTGGAACGCGCCCTGCGGATCGATCTCCAAGATCACCTGCGCCCCTTCGGCGATCTTGTCCTCGACCGCAGCCCGCGGAGTCCCATATCGATTGCCGTGGACCTCGGCCCACTCGAGTAGCCCGTGCGTGCGGATCAACTCGTCGAAATCCTCCGGCGAGATGAACCGGTAGTGCGCGCCTTCGACCTCGGCACGGCGAGGCGCCCGCGTCGTCACGGAGACGGATACCCAGACGTCAGGGACGCGGCGAACAAGCTCCTTCACCAGCGTCCCTTTGCCGGCCCCCGAAGGGCCGGAGACTATGAACAGATGTCCTTTGCGCGGCAATTGGTATGGGTGCAAGTGCTGTGACGCTCAGGCTAACCGAGACGCGCCATCAGCTGCTCGCGCTGGCGGGCACCCAGGCCCTGAACGCGGCGGCTGTCGGAGATCTCAAGCTCGCTCATGAGCTTCATTGCCTTCGCCTTACCAAAGCCCGGCAGCGACTCCAGGAGAGTCGAGACCTTCATGCGCGCAACGATGGGATCGTCTGATGAGTTCATCACGTCCGCAAAGGACATGTCACCGGCCTTCACCTTAGCGCGCAGTTCTGCACGCTTCTGGCGGGCTTCCGCAGCCTTCTTCAAAGCGGCGGCGCGATCGGCGTCCGAAAGATTCGGTAGTGCCATCGGTTCCTCCTCGTCTCCCAAGGCGGGGCTTTTCCTCAGTACTGCCGTCCCCCTCGACGGCCCCACACACTTCAAGGGTGTGGTTATCCTACCCCTGACCTGCGGATATGCCAAGCATTCGTCAAGAAAGTCGGCGTGAACCTGGGGAGTAGACGGGCACGCCAGAGGCACAGAGGGAGCAGGACGCTGGGTCCCAAGACTCAACCTGCAGTTGAAGGAGAGGCCAGAAGTCGGTCTCGAATGCCTTGTCCCCTCCCCGATCTATGATGGAGACGACGCCCGCGACGCTTCCCCCGGCCGACGCCACCAAGTTGACCACCTCGGCGACGCTTCCACCCGTCGTGACCACGTCTTCTGTGACGAGGACCCGCGCGCCTACCGGAACCTCGAAAGACCGGCGGAAGACCATCTTGCCGGCTTCACGCTCGGTGAAGATGAACTTCACCCCTAGTGCCTGCGCGACCGCGAATCCAAAGATGAGTCCGCCGACGGCCGGCGCGGCCACCATGTCCACCTGCAGGTTCTTGGGAAGTCTTGCCACCGCGGTTCTCGCCAGCTGCGTCGTGAGTGCCGGGTCCTCGAGTATTCGCGCGCACTGCACGTACGTGTCGCTGTGTCGACCGCTGGTGAGCACGAAGTGCCCCTCCCGAATGGCGTCGCTCGACTTCAGCGCCGCCATGATCTCCTCATCTGTCAGGACCTCGCTCACAGCCCTTCCTCCATCTCGTCAAGAAGCCTCTTCACTGCATCGGCAGGCTTTGAAGCCCCGGTGATCGGTCGACCCACGACCAAGTGACTTGCCCCGTTGATCAGAGCCTGAACCGGCGTCTGGATTCGTGCCTGGTCTCCAGCATCCGCCCAAGATGGCCGGACCCCCGGTGTCACCACAAGAGCCGCTTCTCCGAGCAGGTCTCGCATCTCGGCGGCTTCCCGCGGCGAGCACACCACGCCTGACGCGCCCGCCTCTGAGGCCACCTTCGCAAGTAGGGGGACCTGCAGCGCGGCGGTGCGCGTCACGCCAACTGAGGCGAGCGAGCCGTCGTCCATACTTGTCAGTACGGTCACGGCGACCACCGCAGGGGCCTCGACGTTTGCCGCCTGGGAACCGGTCCGCGCACCTTCGACCGCGGCCGAGATCATCGCGCCTCCACCGCTCGCATGTACGGTGAGCATCTGAACCCCGAGTCGCGAGATGCTTTCGGCCGCGCCGCGGACCTGGTGCGGGATGTCGTGCAACTTCAGGTCGAGGAAGATATCGAACCCCTCTTCACGGAGCTCGGAGATCATCGCTGGCCCGGCCTGGTAGAACAGAGTCATTCCTACCTTCAGCCACCGCACGTGACCTTCCAGCTCACGAACGAGCGCCCGCGCTCCATCCGCGTCCGTGTCCAGCGCAACTATGAGTCGGTCACGAGCCGTCCCCCTGTCCAACTACTGCACCTCCAAGGCACCGGTAAGATCGGCCGCGCGGCGATAGCCATGCCGCCGGCACCATTCCTCAAGCCCGGTGACGACCTTCATCGCCGCCGTCGGGTCGACGAAGTTGGCTGTTCCGACCGCCACGGCGGTCGCACCGGCCAGTAGGAACTCAACAGCATCCTCACCCGTCATGATCCCGCCCATTCCGACGACGGGAACGTCGACAGCGTTCGCAACCTGCCAAACCCTGCGAAGCGCGACGGGCTTCACAGCTGGGCCGGACAGCCCACCCACCACGCGCGCGAGCTTCGGCTTTCGAGAATCCGCATCGATCGCCATTCCCAGAAGCGTGTTGATCAGCGAGACAGCATCGGCGCCTTCGGCTTCGACGGCTCGCGCGATCTCACCGATGTCCGTGACGTTCGGGCTCAGCTTCACGATCAATGGTCGACCAGTAGCGGGCCGGCAGGCACGCACGACTTCCGCCGCCGCGACGCAGCTCGTTCCAAACGCCATTCCGCCGGTGTCCACGTTCGGACACGAGATGTTGAGTTCGTAGGCCGCTACACCCGGCTCCCGCTCGAGTCGCTCGACCACTGAGACGTACTCGGCCACTGAGTGACCGCTCACGTTCACAATCACCGGGGTGTGCGCCGCATTCTCGGCGAGCCACACGAGGTCCTTGGCGCAGAAGGCCTCGACTCCGGGGTTCTGCAGGCCGATGGAGTTGAGCATCCCAC
>DATHUB010000022.1:0-7296 GCA_035462695.1 Coriobacteriia bacterium
GGGATCCGCGAGGCCTTCGGTCGTGTAATCGTGGAGTCGATGGCTGAGGGTACGGCCGTGGTGGCCTATGACGGCAAGTACGGCCCAGCCGACTTGGTACGCCACGAAGTCGATGGGCTGCTCGTGCCTTATGCGGATGAACAAGGCCTCGCGAGTGCGATGGTCGCGATGTTCAAGAACCCGGAACGCGCTAGAGAGATGGGCACTGCGGCGTTAGAGGTAACCGAGCGCTTCCCTGTCAAGCAGACAATCGACAGCTGGTTGCTGCTGTACGCACGAGCTCTGCAGCAGCGCGAGCTTCGCGTCCGATTCCCCGATTTTCACGCATCCGTCGACTCTGCGCTCGGTCGTCGGGCACGATTCAAGATCGAGGGACGACTTGCACTGAAAGGATTCGCCGAGAGCCCGAGCATCCGACTCTACGTACGCCCGCGGAACAGTGTGTTGGGGGCCTTCTACACGAAGGTCGGGACGAGTTCCGGTGATGACGAGGTGCGCTTCTCGGCGAAGATCGATTCGCAACTGCTGGAGGCGATCAATGGGCCCTGTGACGCGTATCTCAGCGTGACCCTTCGCAACGCACATCGATTCGTCCGCCTCGCCTGCCCCAAAGACGCCATCTCGCAGAAGGGGACGGCGCTTAAGGCGTACTCCACTCGCAGCGGAAACCTGAGTTGGAAACCGGCAGCGGGGACGCAGACCTCTTTGCCAAGCAATCTCGACTGAGCCCAGGCGAGCCTTGGTCAAGAGAACGTTGAAGACCCGCCGGAGAACCGACGGGCCTTCAATCTTCTGGGCTCTAGACCAGGAGGGGGGTTCCGGTCTAGGCCCCAGGACGCGCCAGAGGGGGGAGGCGCGTCCCATATGTTCGGAGGGGCGTGTCCCGCCCGAGGGGGGAGGGAAGGCGGGTCGCCCGGCTCTCGGTCAAAAAGATAGCAACGCATATGCCATATTGAGACCGTGGCGGTATGATTTGCGAATTGACTTGCGGAAGAGGAGATACGTGGATTTGCTTACGATTCGCCGCGCGGAAGAACGCGACGCAGCGGCGATTGCCGACATCTACAACCACTACGTGCGCACCTCGACTGCCACGTTCGACACGACTGAGAAGTCGGAGGAAGACCGAATCGGGTGGCTTGAGGGCCATGGGGAAGATCACCCGGTTCTGATCGCAGAGCACGACAACGTTCTCGTCGCTTGGGGTTCGCTCAGCTCGTGGGCCCTCAGGCCCGCGTGGAGCCACACTGTTGAGGTGTCCGTCTACGTAGATCACTCACGCACAGGAAGCGGCTATGGCCCCATGATGCTCGAAGCGCTGGTTGAGATGGGGCGTCGGGCGGGGCACCATGCGCTGATTGCCCAGATAGTCGCCGAGAACGAGCCCAGCCTTAAGATGGCCGAGCGCGCTGGTTTCGAGCGGGTGGGCACCCTCAAAGAAGTCGGATACAAGTTCGGCCGCTGGCTCGACCTTGCACTCGTGGAACGAGTGCTGACCGAATGAAGGGGAACCGGGTGCCAGACGAGGCGGCAGGCGACATGCCCGACATGCAGAGTTCGAAGCGTGGCATAGGCAACTTCCTCGAGAAGGAGACGACCGGCGCTGTCGTGCTCGCCATCGCCACAGTGATTGCGCTGCTCATAGCGAACAGCATGTGGCACGACGAGTTCGTTCACTTCTGGGAGATACACGCGGGCTTCTTTGTTGGTGGCTCGGCCTTCGAACAAAGCCTCCTCCATTGGGTCGACGATGCGCTGATGGCGCTGTTCTTCTTCGTCGTTGGACTTGAAATCAAGCGCGAGTTCCTCGTGGGCGAGCTCTCTACTTTTCGGGGAGCCGCGCTGCCGGTTGTCGCAGCCGTTGGCGGCATGCTCGTCCCTGCGCTGATCTTCTTCGCCTTGAATGCGGGCACGCCCGAAGCGCGCGGTTGGGGGGTGCCGATGGCAACGGACATCGCCTTCGCGCTTGGTGTGCTGGCATTGCTCGGCCCACGAGTGCCAGTCGCATTGAAGGTGTTCCTCTCGGCGCTCGCCATCGCCGACGACTTGGGGGCGATTCTCGTTATCGCCCTGTTCTACACCGCCGGAATCCAAGTCAACTGGTTGTTCTTGGCCCTGCTGCCGCTTGCCGCACTTATCGTGATGAACAAGATCGGTATCGACGAGCCGCTCGCCTACCTCGCCGTCGGTACGCTGCTGTGGTTCGCGATACTGAACTCGGGGGTGCACGCGACAATCGCAGGCGTTATCGCTGCGCTTACCGTGCCCGCCACCGCGCGGCTCAGCCCGCTCCAGTTCACGCAGGTCTGCCGTGTGACAATCGACGAAATCGATGCCTGCGACGTCCCGGGTGCACACACGCTAGAGGACAATCGACAGCAGCGGCTGGCCCTTAATCTTGCGAGAGTTGCCGAGATGTCCGCCGCCCCCCTGCAAAGGCTCGAGTTCGCGATTCTCCCTTTCACGACGTTCGTTGTGCTCCCGCTCTTCGCTCTGGCTAATGCGGGCGTGCGCGTCGTGGGCGACGTCGACATCCAACTCAACTCACCGGTCGTACTCGGCGTCTTCGGGGGGCTGGTTATCGGCAAGCCCATTGGAATCACCCTTGCGAGCTGGATCGCCGTGCGTACCGGCCTTGCCTCGCTGCCAACGGGCGTGAGCTGGAAGCATATCGTTGGGGCGGGAATGCTCGGCGGAATCGGTTTCACAATGTCGATGTTCGTCGCCAATCTTGCATTTGGCGCCGGCGGTCATGGCGACGATGTGAAGGTAGCGATACTGGTCGCTTCGATCACTGCAGGGCTTCTGGGCTTCTTCTGGCTCTCCCGCCTGCGAGAATCCGCGCCAGCCTAGGTTCGCCGACAGTCAGAGGGGGAGCGATGGCACATCAGAAGTTCGACCTCACCAAGCTTGAGAAACTCAACGACCCGGGCCGCTTCGATACCTTGAAGCCCGAGCTGATGTGGGAGGCGCTCGGACGACCGTCACACGCCACAACCATCGTCGAGATCGGCGCCGGAACCGGCCTCTTCTCGGCGAAGTTCGCCGAGTTCGCTCCTTCGGCAACGGTGTTCGCGGTCGATATCGAGCCCAAGATGATCGAGTGGATGGAAGAGCATCGTCCGGAGGCCGCCTCGGGTCGCCTCGTTGCCGTGCTTGCGGAGGAGGCGCGAGTGCCACTGGGGGACGGTATCGCCGACGTCGTGCTGATGATCAACCTGCACCACGAGCTGGCCGACCCCGATTCGACCTACCGTGAGGCGCATCGTCTGCTGGCCCCGGGCGGCAGGCTTCTTGCCGTGGACTGGGCGGCCAGAGAGACTCCGAAGGGCCCGCCGCTGCACATTCGAGTGTCGGGGGAGGATGCAGCGGCGGTTCTCGATCGACTCGGCTTCCGCGACGTGCAGGTCAATGACACGCTTCCGTGGCACTGGATGGTCACGGGGACACGCGTCTGAGACGAACGCGTACCGGCGAGCGTCTCTACCGCCTACGTGGCGTCGTCGCGCAGACGTGCGAGCATTACCAAGTCGATTCGCTGACCGTGCTGACCTCGATACGCTCGAAGCACTCCCTCGCGCCGATAGCCGTTCGCCTCGGCGACCCGCTGGGACTTGAGGTTCTCAGGATGCGTTGTGATCTCCAGCCGCTCGAGTTCAAGCACGTCGAACGCCCAGCGGGAGATGAGCGCGACGGCCCTCTGCGCGATGCCTCGGCCGCGCGACTCCGCGGCAACCCAGTAGCCGACTTCACCGATGGCCGGATCGTCCGAGGACACCTCGAGTCCGGCAGAGCCGAGCAGTATGCCGTCGTCCGCCGATTCTATTGCGAATGCCAAGTCGTCGCCGGCCTGCCAGCCTTCGTCGCGGCCGCTCAGCCAACGCTTCACGCCCTCCAGGGTGTGGTTCGAAGGAATGGACATGAAGCGAGGTATCTCGGGATCCTGGACCATGCGGTGGACGTCCTGAGCGTCCTCGGAACGCCATGGCCGGAGAGTGACGACTCCGTCAGAGAGCGTAGTCGGAAGCATCATTCCACCGTTCCGTAGACGCCGGTCCACCCGTGGCCTTTGAGGGCCGAATTCAGCTGGTCGCACATGGCCTGACGTGTGTAGACTCCGGGCGGAAGAAGCTCGACGATGCCGAGAAGGTCGACGGGCATATCGAGCGACTCTGCACGCACAAGGGCGTCAAGACGCGCTATCCGGTTCGTGCTGTCGAACATCGAGTCCACGAAACGTTGCAGTATCTCGCGATCGTCTTGGGCCATTGTCTCTCTCCGTCTGGGCGTCGTGCCAGTGTAGACGGATTCTCCCCACACCGTCAGTTGAGGTGCCGCGGAGGGCATTAGCATCTCGAAGCGTCGATGCGCCAGCGTTTAGCAATCGAGGCATTGCGGGGATGAGTCGGAGGCACGACGTGGAAGATCTTCACTGTTGCCCGCCGCGACCTGAGGTCTATCTGGGGATGCCGTGAGGAGTGCGACCGCACAAGGACTGTTCGACCTCTCCCGTGGCCGGCAGGCCCTGCTCTCAGTCGCCCAGCCCGCCCTCGGGGCGGTCCTTGCTCTCGGCGCGATACCTGATTCGCGGACCATATTTCTCGGGCTAGTAGCCGCGACCTCGGGTTACCTCGCCGTGTTCTCTCTTAACGACGTGCTCGATCTTCGCAGTGACGTCCAAGCGATGGAGGTGGGAAAGGGCGAATGGGAGGGGTTCGACCTCGACGCCGCGTTCTCACGGCACCCCGTCGCGGCGGGGAAACTCCGGCTTAGGCTGGCGCTGGTGTGGGTGCTCCTGCTCGCGCTTACCGCAGTCGTCTTCGCGTGGCTGCTCAACCCCGTGTGCGTCCTGGTATTCGCGTCCAGCGTCTGCCTGGAGGCAGTCTACTGCGCGCTGAGGCGGCGCACGTGGGCGAAGACCCTCGTTTCGGGCGTCATGGTCGGACTCGGGGGTCTGGCGGGCTGGGTGGCAGTAGCTCCGCTCGACGCTCGGGCCTTCGCGTTCTTCGCGTTTCTCGCGGTATGGGAGATTGCCGGCCGGAACCTCCCGAACGACCTAGCGGATCTCGACGCCGATCGGGCCGTACGCCTGAGGACGGTAGCCACCACCTTTGGGCCCGAAGCGTCGGGCAAGGCGATTGCTGTCGGGGCGGTCGTCACCGTCGGGATCGTCCCTCTCATGCCGCTCGGGTTCCTGGAGGCATGGGGATCCATCGTGGCCGCAATCGGCCTCATGGCGTTCCCGGCGCTGGTCTTGCTCGTGGCTCCCACCCCGGCGGTGGCCGGACGCTACTTCAACAGGGCGAGCCTGCTCCCCGCAGTCGTCTTTGTGATCGTACTGTCCTGCCTGTCCTTGCGGGGGGTCCTGTGAAAGCCATCGAGGCACGGGAACTCTTCGACCGCAATGCGTCCTCTTACGACTGGGTGAATCGCGTGCTCAGTCTCTCGCTTGATCGTCGATGGCGGCGTTGGGCTGCCGAGAGGGCTGCGCCGCAGCCCGGCACGAAGATGATCGAGGTGATGGCGGGGACCGCGGAGATCTCGGTATCGGCAGCGCTTCGCGGGGCTGATGTCATCGCCGCCGACATTTCTCCCGCGATGCTTGCGCAGGCTTCGAGACGTGCCAGTGAGCGAGGCGTGGAGCTTCGCACCATGCTGCTGGACGTGACTCAGCCCGATGCACTGCCCGACCGCTCGTTCGACTCAGTCGTCTTGTCCTTCGGGCTTCGCTATGTGGACGACAGGGTCGCGCTCCTGAGGAGTCTCCGGAGGTGTCTTCGGCCTGACGGCCGGCTCGTCCTGCTCGAGTTCTGCGTTCCGCAGCACGGACTCGTCTCCAGAGCGGCAAGTCTCTACTTCTTCCGCATATTGCCACGTGTCGGCGCGGTGCTCGGGGCAGGTCCCGAGCTCTACGACTACTTGCGTGACTCGGTTCGTCAGATCGGATCTCCCGAGCAGATCGTCGGCTTGTCGCAGTCAGCCGGACTGAAGGTCGAGGAGCAGCGGCTCATGGGCTTCGGCCTCGTGGTCGGGCTCGTTCTGAGCGCGCGCGACTAGGACGAGTGACCGGCTACGCCCTGCATGACATGCGCCGGCGCCTGAACCCCGTTCGCCTCCAACACGAGGACGGTGAGGCCGGGTTGGGTGCTCAGGAGCACGCGGTCGCACACCTCCAGCATGATCGTGAACCCCATCCCGAGGCTGGATGCAGTGGAGAACCCGGGCACGAGGGTCGCTTTCGGCAGGTGCTCGAAGTCGATGCCGGGCCCCGTGTCGCTGATGACAATCTGCACCGTTGTGGCCTTATGGCGGACACTGACCGACCCTCCGCCTCCGTGCTTGATGGCGTTGGTGAATCCCTCGCAGGCTGCCAGTACGTATGAGTCTGCCAGCTCGCTGTCCATCCCCATGAGCAGCAGCTGCTTCATAAGCGCGCGCCGCACCCCCGAGAGTTCCGCGAACTCGCTCACGATCCACTCCGCCCCTCCGGGATCGCCGAGAGAATCCTCGATCTCGTCAGGCGTCATCAACACGAGTTTCCCGCCTGTCACTGCAGCTATGACGTCCGAGTACGCCGAGCGAATCGCCCGGTCTCTGTCGCGCACGGCGTTCTCGGCGATCTTGCGCTGCGTGATGTCTTCGGCGAGCGCGAGGATGAACATGGGAGCACCGCTGTCGCTTCGGATGAGAGAGCCGTGAACTGAGGCCCACAAAGGAGAACCGTCCTTGCGCACGTAGCGGTTCTCCAGTCGGTAATAGGGAATGGTCTCCGCCAGCAGCTGCCTCGGAAGCTCTAGCGAGTGATCACGATCGGGCTCGTAGGTCACTTCGCCGATCGTCCTGCCGATGAGCTCGTCCTTCGCGTAGCCGAGCATCTCGGCGTAGCGCTCGTTCACCAGCTGAAACGAGAGCCTCTTATCGAGCAGGACCACGCCAAGCGGTCCCTCCTCGAATATCTTGCGGAACCGCTGCTCGCTCTCCGCAAGTGCCCGCGCCTGCCGTATCCGCTCGTTGACGTCCGTCGAGATGCCTGCAGTCCCGTATATCCGCCCCGACGAGTCCTTCAGGGGGAATTTGGTGCTGAGGTAGACGATGGATCGGCCATCTGAGAGCAGCAC
Source organism: Coriobacteriia bacterium (assembly GCA_035462695.1). Classification (GTDB taxonomy): domain Bacteria; phylum Actinomycetota; class Coriobacteriia; order Anaerosomatales; family PHET01; genus DATHUB01. Next base: position 7,119 of record DATHUB010000022.1, read on the forward strand.
CTCTTCTTCGAACTGCCGCGCCTGTCCGCTTTCCAGCACTTGCCGGTCATTGGCGCGCATCTGGTCCGCGACGTTCTTGGGCAGCAAGTCGTAGTCGTCTTTGCCTACCGCATCCTCTTTCGCCATGCCGAAGCGGTCCACGAATTCATCGTTGACCCGGATGAACCGCCCGTCCACG
>DATHUB010000023.1:0-2879 GCA_035462695.1 Coriobacteriia bacterium
CACGACCAGCGAGAAGACGCCGATCGATATTCCGAAGATCGTAAGAAACGCGCGCAGTTTCCGCCGAAAGATGTTCCGTAGGATTCGCAGCGCAAATACCCCCTCCGTTTGCAGCATCAACATCCGATGATAGCGCCAATCCGAGGGGTAGTGAATGCGGCTAACGCGGACAGGCGTAGCGATGCGCCTTCGCAGCGCTGTTCAGCTCGATCTAGAAGAGGGTGCCTGTCTCGAAGTCCCGACCGCCGGACTTGCCTGCCGAGTCCGCCTCTCCTGCGGGCGCTCCCGTGGGAACGCCGGACTCACGCGGAGCGACCAGATCGCCGAGGATCTCGGCCATCTGACGCGCATTGGTGGGCGCGTAGTCGTACTTGCAGTTGTTGAACATCACCCAGGTCCGCTCGGTCTCCTCGGCGAGACGCTCGATGGGCTCGCGCCATTCCTCTAGCTCGTCCGGCTCGTAAAGGTAATCGAAGCGATCGGCCGCCGTCACTGTGCGCGCGTGCCACATCTCGCGGTTGCGACCATGGAATCGGACGTATCCGAGCGGTGCGGTTGCCGCCGACAGCGGCGGCATCGCCTGCCCGGTCTCCACGGCAGGGGCATCCACGGACACGAACGTCAGCTGGCGGTCGGCGAGAAAGCGCATCACCTTGGCCTGATTCGACTCGGAGACCCACGAGGCGTGGCGAAACTCGATGAAACAGGGAAGCGGCGCGAGCATCGCGGCCGCGCGCTCGACCTCCGCGAGATTTGCGTCACGCTTCGACCGGTCCTTGGCCGTGAACCATGGCGGATACTGCAGCAAGACGCCGCCCAGCTTCCCAGCCGCGCGAAGGGGCTCGATGCTCTCGGCGAACAGCTCGAAGGCGTGCTCGACCATGCGCTCTTCCGGTCTGCGCACTCGCCCTCGCGGGGTGATCTCGTAGTTGTAGCCGGCATCGCGCAGATCCGGGTGCAATGCGCGCTCGTCCACGTCGTGCCCGGTCAGCAGTCCGAATGCCTTGACGTGAAATGTGAAGTGGGAGGGCGTCCGCTTGACCCAGGCCTCAGCGAACTCCGTCTTCGGGATGCCGTAGAACGAAGAGTCGACCTCTACGGTATCGAACCGGTCCGCGTAGTAGCGCAACCGCTGTTCGGCGGTCTTCACCCCCGCCGGGTACCAGCGTTCGACCATGGTCTTATCTGTCCAAGAACAGGTGCCGACTACAACGTCGCCCATGGGCATCCCACTCTGCCGCCCGCCGACTCCACTGTACCCCGAGAAAAGCAGAACGGACCGCCTCCCCCTGCACGGTCCGCCCTAGAGTGTCGCACTAATGTTCGTTCACACCTTAACTATGCGGTTAGCCCGTGTCCAGTAGGTAACCCCTGAAAGATGTTGGCAATCAATGACAGTTCTGTTTCGTCCGAAGCTTGACGGCCGGGCCCCTCGGGTAAGATTCGAGCGCGGGCGAAACGCACCCCGCGACCGGCCCGACGAGCGGGAGGAACGACATGAAGCCTGTTGTGGACGAGGACCTGTGCATCGGGTGTGGCAACTGCGAGGACACGTGCCCGGAGGTCTTCCAACTGCAGGACGACGGCTTGGCCCACGTGATAGTCGAGAACCCCGGTGAGGAGCTCTACGGCTGCGTGCGTGACGCTTGCGACTCGTGCCCGACCGATGCGATAACGATCGAGGAATGAGCGCAGAGGTTCCTGAGGGCTACGCTTTGCCGGACACCCCCGAGGGGTTACTCGGCGAATGCGAGGTCGACGTGTTCCGCTCGAGCGGCCCCGGCGGCCAGGGCGTGAACACGACGGATTCCGCGGTACGGCTCACCCACCGCCCCACCGGTCTCGTCGTCGTATGCCGCCAAGAACGCAGTCAGCACCGCAACAAGGCACTGTGCCTCCAGCGCCTGCGTCTGCGCATAGAGCGGCTGATGGCGCCACCGCCTCCGCCGAGGAAGCCCACGCGACCCTCGCGATCCGCCCGCCAGAAGCGCCTTACCGAGAAGTCCGTCCGCTCGTCGACCAAGGCAGCTCGACGGCCGCCCTCCGCCGAGGACTGAGCGCCGTGGACCTCCAGACACTCGGCAAGTACCTGCTGCTGATGGCCTTGGCGCTCGCGTTGTTAGGGGGCCTGCTCTTGCTCGGCGGTCGGCTCGGTATCGGCTCGCTGCCTGGCGACCTGCGCATCCAGAGAAGCGGATTCGGCTGCTACGCGCCGATAGTCGCCTCGATCGTCCTGTCGCTGATACTCACGGTGCTGCTGAACCTGTTGATTCGCTGGTTCCGCTGACCGTTCTACGACGGCGGCGCGGACGCTGCTCGTCGAGCTCGCGGTCTCATGCCGAACAGGAACCGAAGCGGTGCTGCACGTCTCACCAGCTCATACAGCGCGAGAGTCGCGGCCACCGACACGAGAATGAGAAGGGGCCAGCCAAGCGCCGGCTGAGGGATGAACTGCACCAGGTAGAAGCCGATCACCACGATCACGGTCTGGTGAAGGATGTAGATCGGGTAGCTCCCCTCGGCAAGGTAAGAGAGCGTAGGGGACGGCGCGTCGAGTAGGCGTTGGCCGTATCCGATCAGCCCGACCAGCACGAGCCACGCGCCGGCCATCGCTACGTACACCCAGAGAGCCCGCTGTGGAGATGGATCGGGCAGTGCCTGACCAACATCCCACAGCGCGACGGTTGTCATCGTGATCGCGAAGCCGGCGATCAGTGCCCAAGCGCGATGTCGTTCGGCTGCTGCCGCGAAGGAATCATCCCGAATGAGCAAGTAGCCGAGGACGAAGTACACAAGGTAGTACAGCAGATTCTTACCGCCTATCTCAGGCCCCGCCTCTCCGATCTCAATCGCAAAGATCACCACGGGCCACCACTTGG
>DATHUB010000024.1:0-2706 GCA_035462695.1 Coriobacteriia bacterium
CGTCGCATTCCTGTCGCTCCTGAACTACTCCCCCCAGGCGGCTCAAGCCGCGGGTGGCTTCGAGCGCCGCTTGTGGGAACGCGGAGTCACTTCCATCACTGTCACTCACCGGCCACCGGACGCGCCGACATCTCCACCGGCAGGATCGGATGAGCCTGTCGCCTCGGTACCGGCCCGCATGCTCTCCGCCGAGGAGGTTGAGGAGCTTGTGGAGCGGCTTGCCGAGGAGTCCGATCCCGAAGTACGCAGAACCATCGTCGCCGACGTGTCCGAAGTGGCCGGACACTACGTCCCCGAGTTGAGTACGCACCTGTCCGACCCCCGCTGGTATGTCGTGCGAAACGTCGTCTCGATTCTGGGGGCGGCCCGCTCCACCGATGTCTTGCCCCTGATGGAGCGCGCGTTGAGACATCAGGAGCCACGGGTCCGGCGGGAGGCTGTCCGCACTGTGGCGGGAATCGGCGGGTTGTCTGGTGCCCGGGTGCTCGCACGCGCGCTCCAGGATGAGGACGCGCAGACCGTCCAGCTGGCCGCGCGTAGTCTGGGCGAGACAGGCGCGGTCGAGGCTGTCGACGCTCTGGCGCAGGTCGCTCAAGGAGACGGTGAGGGGAATCGGGATACGGGCCCGCGGGTGGAGGCAATCGAGGCACTCGGTCGAATCGGTTCCCCGAAGGCGCTACCGGCCCTGAAGTCAGTGGCGTCCCGCCGGTCGTTGTGGGGCGGAGCCCGGACGCGGGGGCTGCGAACGGCTGCCGAATCTGCCATCGTGCAGATTACGGGAAGGGATACACCCACGTAAGGAGTGATGGCCGTGCCATCGCGTCGCTGGCTTGCTGTGCTCGGAATCATCGCCGCGGCGGTGCTCTTCGTCGGCCTGCCGTTCGTAGGCTGGCTTGCCCGGGTGTGGACCGACTACCTGTGGTATGCCGACCTGGGCCAGGCGACGGTGTTCACCACCCGCATATGGTCGCAGCTCGCAGTGGGAGCGGCCTTCGCGATTCTTACCTTCGCAATCCTGTTCGGAAACATGTACGCGGCCCGGCGGATGGCTCCGAGAGTCATGCCTATCGGACTTCCTGAGGGCACGCCGGAACAGCTGGCGCAGATCATCGAGGCGCTTCGCGGTCGCCTCGGCCCGATTCTCGACAAGGCCGTCCTGGTGGCCGCTGTGTGGTTCGCGTTCATCAATGGAACGACGATGGCCGCACAGTGGGAGACCTATCGCATCGCGCTGCAGCAGGCGAGATTCGGCGTGAACGACCCGCAGTTCGGCCGAGACATCGGTTTCTACGTCTTCTCGCTGCCGGCACTTGAGTCGATCAGCGCTTGGCTCGCCGGAGTCTTGGTGCTCGCGACCGTGCTGACCCTCATCGTCCACGTGGTCGACGGCGCCATCCAGCCGTGGGCGCGCTGGCGAGGATTTGCGCCCCACGTGAAGGCGCACCTGTCGGTACTCCTTGCTGCCATCGTGCTCTCGCGGGCGTTTGCCTACTGGCTGTCGGTCTGGAACCTCAACTACTCGCCGAGAGGCCAGGTCGTCGGCGCGTCGTATACGGACGTTCACGCGCAGTTGCCCGCCTACCGCATTCTGATCGTCATCTCGATCATCACGGCCGTTCTGCTGCTCTTCAACATTCGCTATCGCGGCTGGCGTCTCCCGATCATTGCCATGGGTGTCTGGGTTGCGGCCTCTGTGCTCGTAGGTGGAGTGTGGCCGGCGCTCGTGCAGCAGTTCCGCGTGACACCGAACGAGGCCGCGCTCGAAGCGCCGTTCATCGAGCGCAACATCAAGATGACCCGAGCTTCCTTCGGGCTGTCGGACCTTCAAGGACCGGCGTTCGCGGGGGCGAACGATCTGACCGTCGAGGACGTACGGACAAACGCCGACACGCTGTCGAATGTGCGCCTGTGGGATCCGCAGATCGTTCAGCAGAGCTACTCCCAGCTTCAGTCCATCCGCGCGTACTACGACTTCCCGGATGTCGATGTCGACCGCTACACGATCGGCGGCCGCAAGCGGCAGGTCCTCGTCGCTGCTCGTGAGCTGAACGCGAACAAGCTCGACCCGACAGCGCAGAACTGGGTGAACACCCACTTGGTCTATACGCACGGCTTCGGGTTGGTCAGGAGCCCTGTGAACGGGGCCGACAACCGAGGCCTGCCGGAGTTCATCATTGGCGATATCCCTCCAGCCGTTTCGAGCGACATCGCCACTGGCTCCGCGTCCGAGGAACTCCAAATCAAGCAGCCGAGAATCTACTTCGGTGAGGACACCGACCCCTACGTCATCGTCGACACCAGCAAGGACGAGTTCGACTATCCCGCGGGCGAGGAGAACGCCTACTACCAATATCAGGGAGACACGGGCCCCACGGTCGGTTCACTCCCACGACGCATCGCCTGGGCCCTGCGACTGGGCTCGAGCCAGGTTCTCTTTTCCGACTACATAGACGCGAACAGCCGTGTCCTCATGCATCGCGATGTGGTCAGCCGCGTAAGCACTCTGGCACCTTGGCTCAGGCTCGAGGATGACCCCTACCCCACGATCATCGATGGCCGAATCGTCTGGATACTGGACGCGTACACGCACTCCGACCAGTTCCCGTACGCCGAGCAGCTTCCGGACGGCACGAACTACCTGCGCAACTCGGTCAAGGTGACGGTGGATGCGTTCACGGGCAAGACCACCCTCTACACTTTCGACGA
>DATHUB010000025.1:0-1631 GCA_035462695.1 Coriobacteriia bacterium
ACAGCGCGCGACGCACACTGGTTGTCGCACGGCTCGAATGCCGGTCGCCGTGCTGGAGCTTGGGGGAACTTGTGGGCACTCGAGGGACTGCCTGGCGCGCAATCTGCGCGACGATTCTGCTGTCCGTCCTCATCATGCTGATCTTCGCAGCCTCGGCACTGGCGGATGTAACGCAGTATGAGGAGACGAATCCCAGCGTCGTCAAGACGGGAACGTGGGTCAATTCGCCCTTGGCCAGTCACTCTGGCGGTGCGGTCGACTACACGAACGATGGCACACCGCCCGTTGGGAGCGCCACATTCAGCTTCACGGGTACGGGCGTGACCTATTTCGCCGCGAAGTGGTACAACCGCGGGATTGCGAGCGTGTCGTTGGATGGCGGCGCCGCAGAGCCCGTCGACCTGTTCTACCAACCGCCCGGATCGGCACCCTACGCTACGAGTACCGTTCAGAGCCAGCAGGCGGTGTACACCAAGCAGAATCTCGCCAATGGTCCTCACACGCTCACGATCACCTATACCGGCGCCCACAACCCGCTTGCATCGAACGTCAGCGGCTACCTCATCACCATCGATGCTTTCGACGTGACCACTCCGGACCCCGCAGTGAGCACGCCGGCCTCCTCCCCATGGAGTGTCACCCTGCTCATTCTTCTTGCGGCAGCCATGGGAGCGGTGGTCCTGCGCAGGCGCCTCACTTAGCAGCATCTCCAGGCGAACTCCGACCGCCGGTGCCTCAAGGGGGCCGGCGGTTGTGGTTTCCGTGAACGGACGCCGAGACCGGTGCGCTATCCTACTCTCGTCGGGTTCGCCTGTCGTGGCAGGCACTCTCAGGAGAAGCAAAGTGATCACGATCTACGACACCACCCTGCGCGACGGCACTCAGCGCGAGGGTCTCTCGCTCTCAGTCGAGGACAAGCTGCGCATCGCGGCCAAGCTCGATCTTCTCGGCGTGCACGACATCGAGGGCGGATTCCCGGGCTCGAACCCCAAGGACATCGAGTTCTTCGAGCGCGCGCGCAGCCTGAAGCTCGAGAACGCGGTGCTCACGGCCTTCGGCTCTACTCGGCACAAGGACTCGACTGCCGAGGAGGACGCGGGGCTCGCGGCTCTCCTCGAGACCGGCTGCGAGGCACTCTGCATCTTCGGCAAAGCGTGGCCGATTCACGTGACCGAGACGCTGCAGACGTCGCTCGAGCGCAACGTCGAGATGGTCCGCGACTCCGTCGCCTTCCTGAAGGCCGCGGGACGCACGGTCTTCTTCGACGCCGAGCACTTCTTCGACGGCTACAAGGCCGATGCGGCCTACGCGCTGGAGGTGTGCCAGGCGGCCGCAGGGGCGGGCGCTGCGGCTATCGTGCTCTGCGACACGAACGGCGGCACTATGCCGCATGAGGTGCTGCAGATCGTGCGCGAGGTTGCACTGGCAATCGATGTCCCACTCGGGATTCACACCCACAACGACGGCGCCTGCGCTGTAGCGAACTCGCTCGTTGCCGTCGAAGCCGGCTGTGTGCACGTCCAGGGGACGATGAGCGGTTACGGCGAACGGACCGGGAACGCCGACCTCACGAGCATCATCCCTGCCCTCGAGCTGAAGATGGGGGAGGAGTGCATCGGCCGCGAGCGGCT
>DATHUB010000026.1:0-1673 GCA_035462695.1 Coriobacteriia bacterium
GTCGATCTTCGCGTTGCTCGCCCACTTGATGGCCATCGCGAGCTCACGCATCGGGTAGGCACCCGTCTTCAGTGTCACCCGCTTGGCACCGAGGCCGCGCAGATACTCGACGGCCGTGTAGAACTCGTCTTCGTCGACGAAGCCCAGGCGGCTATGTCTCTCGAACTGATGTATCGCGTGCTCGTGGAAGGCGGCCTGGGTGGCGGGATCGCTCGGGTCGGGTGTGACCAGGTAGCCACGACGCTGCAGTTCGAGAGCTCGATCGAGCGAGTCGACCTTGATCTCACCGCCGATGCACTTGGCGCCCTGCCCCCACTTGAGTTCGACGGTCTCGACGCCGAGCTTCCCAATGACGTACTCAGCGACTCCGAGCCGCGTGTCCTCAACGTTCATCTGAACCAGCACGTCGCCGTAGCCTTGGTGGTAGCGGCGGTACGACTCGATGCGACGCTCCATGTCAGGAGAGCGCGAGACCTTGCCATTCGCGTCAAGCTCAAGCGCCGGGTCGATGCCGCACACGTTCTCGCCGCAAACCAGGCTGATGCCGCTGATCGCCGCACCAACCGCGAAGTGCTCCCAGTTCTTGCGCGCTATCTCGGTGGAACCGAGGGCGCCGGTGAAGATCGGCACCTTCATCTTGACCTTGTTCTGATGCCCGAACTCGGTCTCGGTATCGACCATGGGGAAGAGTGTGTTGTCTGGATTGCCCACTTCGCCCTGGGGCAGACCCTTCGCACCCAGAGCGTAGCCGTGGATGTTGAGGTGGGAGTAGTCGATCGGATAGTCCTTGTCCGCTCCGGCCGTCATCTCGCCGAATGGACCCGGGTAGATGACTTCCCGTCCCCTGAACGAGGACTTGAAGACCTCGCAGTTGCCTCGGCAGTCCTCGAGACAACGGGAACAGAGGCCCGACCCAGGCACCACGTTCTTCGATCGGTTCGCTGTCTGCGTTACGTCGCTGCCTTTGGGACTCTGCAGATTCATGCGGCGCTCCTCATCCCATATCCGCGTCCATGCATCAGCGCACGGACGCGATGTCCTTGCTTGGGATAGTACTCCCGCCGAAACACATCTGAAACATGCGTGACACCTGCAGGAAACGCGCAGCAGCGTGCGTGAGAGGGCCCGCGTGTGCGGAATGACTCAGGCATGGCAGTACCGCGCCCCATCAGGGAGCACGCGACAGAGCCGGTCAAGCCGGCGCCGCTGCTGGCAATGGCTCAGGTCGCGTACATCGACCGAAACTCTTCGGCGAGTAGGTCGAAAAGCGTCTCGTCAAAGAATCGACCTTCCGCGTACTCCGCCTGCCTGAAGACTCCCGCAGGCCTGAAGCCAACCGAGCGGTACAGGTGAATCCCGCGATCGTTGTCTTCCCGCGCTCGGATTGTGGCGGAGTTGAGGCCCAGGGTGTCGAAGGCGAAACGCAGCAGAGTGACGATCGCGTCGCGTCCGAAGCCCTGATTCTGCGAGCCGACGTCACCGACCATGATGCCCACCTCACCATGCCGGTGTCTCAGATCGACTCCAATCAGGCCGGCGTGCCCGATGAGCCGCATATCGTCGGCGACATGGATCTCGAAGTTGTGCGTGCTGTCTGACGACTCCGAGCGGTCGTAGAAGGCCATCTCCTCTCCGAGGGTCAACGGAACGTGACCGGAGAGCATGAAACGATT
>DATHUB010000027.1:0-9052 GCA_035462695.1 Coriobacteriia bacterium
AAGCGTTCTCGCTGCCCTGAAGCACGCCTCCGACCCCGCTGAGACATCGCCCCTCGATCGCCCCGGCTTCCGCCTGCGCCATGTGGGAGGCTGCGCCCACGTCATCGAGCACACGCGGCTTCTGCCGAGGGAACGACACCACCCGATGCCCTATGCGGTGAATAGCCGACTGTTCGACACCGCGCTGGTGAACTACGTCAACACCTGCGCCGGCAGCCTTGGCATCTCCTCGCCCGTGCTCTGGTTCACCGGTCCCCTCGGTCTTCACCTCACGGGCAGCTTCCACGAGCGCCTCGTCGTGTACGACGCGGTCGACGACTGGGCCGCACACCCCGCCTTCGGCGACATGGAGCCTGTGATCGAGGAAGGCTACCGAGAGGTACGCAGCCGTGCAGACCTCGTCTTCGCCGTCTCGCCCGAACTCGTGAACCGGTTCGAGGGCGGGCACCCCGCGGTCCTCCTCGCACCGAACGGGGCAGACGCCGAGAGGTTCGGATCTTCGCACCCGTTGCCCGTGGACATGCAGTTGCTGCCGCGGCCGATCGTCGGTTACGTCGGCGCGCTGCATCGGCGCTTCGATACGAAGACGCTGAGCGAGGTTGCCCGCAGGATGCCTGACGTCAGCTTTGCTCTAGTCGGCCGAGGCGACGACTCGATCGCCTCCGCACTACGCCCGCCCAACATCCACTTGCTCGGTTTCCGACCAGCCTCGGAGGTTCCCGCGTACGTCTCCAACTTCGATGCCTGCATCATCCCGCACGTGGAGTCCTCCCTTACGAGAAGCATGGATCCGATGAAGGTCTACGAATTCCTGGCCGCCGAGAAACCCATCGTCGCCTCGGACGTCTCTTCACTTCAGCGGTTCGACGGGCTGCTGCGACTCGCCGGTGATGCCGAGAGCTTCTGCGGCGCCCTCCACGAGGTTCTGAGCGGAGCCTGGAAGCCGAACAGAATCGCTCTGCGCCGTTTCGTCGAGGAGAACACATGGCAAGCGCGCGTCGACGCGATGCTCGACGCCATCGAGCTTCGGATGGCGGGGTGATGACCGTGGAAACGGTCCCCAAAGTAGCGATCTTCACTCTGACGTACGACCGCGCGGAGTACACGGAGCGGATGCTCGAAAGCCTCGAGCAGTCGACGACCATTCCGTACGACCACTTCATCGTCGACAACGGGTCTCGAGACGCGACGCACGAGTTGCTCGAGCGCTGGCGCGGTCGGTTGAAGCGCGTACTCGTCAACGATGAGAACCGCGGCATCTCGCTGGCGTCGAATCAGGCACTCGACATGATCGGCGACGACTACGACTACATCGTGAAGATGGACAACGACTGCCAAGCCTCGACCGAAGGCTGGCTCGAGAAGCTGATCGAAGTGTGCGAGGCCGATGTGTCGGGGATCGTGTTGAGCCCCTATGTTCGCGGTCTCGAGGGGGGCGAGTTCCCCGGCGGCTATCCGCGTACGGAGCACACGACCATCGCTGGCAGGCCCGTCGGACTGACGAAGCACTTGGGCGGAATATGCTTGCTCGCTCCCACCGCGGCGTACGAGGGATTCCGCTTTCCGACCGCCGTTCCCCTCCACGGCAATCAGGACGTGTTGTTCTCGATACACGTACGAAGCCAATGCGGGTACCGAATGGGGTACGTCGAAGATGTGATCGTCGACAGCATGGAGGGACAGCTGCAGTACCTGCGCTATCCGGAGTACTTCGCGGAGCGCCGCAATGAGGCCCGCCAGGTGTACGGCGAGACGACTCTGATGACCAAGCTGGCCACCCCGGTGCGCAAGATCCGGTTGATACGCGCCATGCGCAAAGCGGGGCTGAGCGACAGGACTGTGATGACCGCAGCGGTCGACCGCGTAAGGCGGGCGTGCGGTCTCGACCCGAGAGACAAGTGGGACGAGGGGAGAAAAGAATGGACCTGACACGCGTAGTGGCGGCGGCCGCTCGGCATAAGTGGATCATCGCAATCGGGGTTCTAGCGGGGCTGGCGCTGGGCTTCCTCTCGCTGTATCGGGTCAGTATGAGTGATGCGCAGTCGGGGCGCTCGGCCGGAGTCGAGAAGCGCGGGGTGAGTCAATACCAAGCGGAAGCACTCCTCGTGATAGACACCGCAGGGCTCGGCATCGGCCGCGCGGACGTGCCCGGACAGCGGGCGAACGAAGTGGCCCCGGTGTACGCGTATCTTGCCGCGAGCGATTCGGTGATGCGCGCCGTCCGGCAGCAGGTGGGTTCGCCGCTGGAGGTCGAAGTGATCGCCGAGCAGGTCCCGAACAGCCCCGTGATCAAACTGATGGCGAGTGGTACGGACGCCGAGCGGGTTCGCGAAGTCACGAATGCGACTGCCCAGGAGTTCATCACCTACCTCACCGCGCAGCAGGAGAAGAACGGCATTCCTGAAGCGCAGAGGATGGTCGTGCGCTACGTTAACACCCCCAAGGTGACCCAGCTCAAGACGCGCCAGACCGAGATGGCCTTTCTCGCGCTCCTGCTTCCGATCATCGGCAGCTTCGGTGTCGCTCTGGCGGTCGAGAACGTCATGGTCGACCGAAGCGTCGTGACGATCGGTGATGCGAATCAAGCGCCACCGACCCAGACGCCTCCCGCTTCAGATCCTGCTTCCGCCGCAAAGGCGGCTCCGACCGCACAACCGAGACAGGACGGGCGAGCCGAGGCGGCCGCCTGGCGCGCCGACTAGGGGCGACCAATGGTTGACGGACCGGCCATAGCCTGGGAAGACGCCAAGCCTACGGGGGCGGTGCGGCTCTGGGCGCGCGTATCGGTGCTCGCATGCGCCGTCGCTGCCGCAGTGCTGCTTTTCGAGCGCGACATGCCGATTCTGGCCCTGGGTGTGTTGCTGCCGGCGGCGTTTCTCACCTTCGCCGACTGGGTCTTTCGGTGGAGGACGATGACGTACGCGCTCATCTTGACCGTGCTCGCCATCCCGGGAAGCATCTATCGGCTGCCGGTCCAGCTACCCTTCGGGCTAGACATATATCGAATCGTTCTCATGCTTCTGCTGGTCCTTTGGTTCGGCGCACTCCTCGCGGACGAACGCGTCCGTTGGACGCGCACGCCACTCGATGCGCCGCTCCTCGTCCTGTTCACAGTCATCGGCGTCTCATTGCTTGTGAACCTGCCGGAACTCGCCGAGGGTCTCGGCTACGGACCGACCCTGCGACGCCTGCTCTACTTCTCGACTCTTGTTCTGCTCCTCTACGTGATCGTCTCAACCGTGCGTTCGACCCACGACGCCCGCCGTCTCATCAGTTTCGTCATCGGTGTCGGCGTGTGCCTCTCTGTGCTCGGAGTGGTGGAGCGCTTCACCTCTTACAATGTCTTCCAGCATCTCGAGTCGTTCATCCCCGTCCTGCAGCGAACCGCGCCCGAGTCGGGGGAGGCGCTCATGCGCGCCAGCGGAGTCCGTGTCTCCGGCTCGGCGGCTCACCCCATCGCATTCGCGGCGATACTCGGCATGATTCTGCCGCTCGCCCTCTCACGTCTGTCCGTCGCGGAGAGCTTTGTCCAACAGGCTACCTACGCGCTGTCGGCCAGCCTGATCGGCGTTGCGATGATCCTCACCGGTTCCCGCACGGCCTTCACTGCATTGATCGTTGTGTCGTTGGTGCTCATCGCGGGGGCGGGGAAGGGTCGTAACCGGCTCATGGTGACCATGCTCGTTGTGTTCGTGGCCGTCTACATCGCCGTACCGGGCATGCTCGGAACGATGTTCAAGTGGATGACCCCCTCCTTCATCATGCAGCAGGAGGTGGACAACCCGGCTGGCAGAATCGCGGACTACTCACGCATTGCCGAGCACTTCTGGCGGCGCCCGCTCCTTGGGATGGGCTTCGGAGCGTTCGTCCCGGAGAAGTTCTTCTACGTCGATAACCAGTACCTGAAGTTTGTAGCCGAGATCGGAATAGCGGGATTCGCCGCCTTCGCCTGGTTCCTGTTGCGGGCGCTGCACTGGCTGTTCACCGCCGCTCGCAAAGCGGCTGGGGCGATCGGAGCCGACCTTCTCGGCATCTCTGCGAGCGTGGGTGTCTTCACGGCCGTTTGCGCCACCTTCGACACGCTCGGGTTTCCCCAGGTCACCTACGTCTTCTTCATCCTTCTGAGCCTCGGCGCCGCACTCGCCCTCTCGCGTGAGGGGGAGCCGGTGCTGTCCCACCCGGAGTCGTCATGAGTGCGCCGAAGCGTCCAGACGTTTCGGTGATCGTCGTGACGTACAACTCCGCATCGATCATCGAGCGCTGCCTCTGCGCGGTCCGAGAGCAAACGGGAGTGAGCTGCGAGGTGCTGGTGGTCGACAACGATTCGCGCGACGACACCGTGGGAGTCGTGCGCGGCAGGTTCCCCGAGGCGAGCGTCATCGAGAGCGGGGGCAACGTGGGCTTCGCCGCGGCGAACAACCGCGGTCTCGAGCACGCGCGCGGACGCTTCGTCTTCTTCCTCAACCCGGACGCGTTCTTGGAGCCGGACGCGATGGCGACGCTGGTGGCCGCGCTCGAAGCTCGGCCGGAAGCCGCGGTCTGTGCGCCGCGTCTGCTCAACGCCGACGGATCGCTGCAGTACTCGGCCCGCAACTTTCCTACGGTGCCGAATCAGCTCTTCGAGGCGCTGATGCTGCACAAGGTGATGCGGCACTCGAGCTGCCGATGGGGTGACGTCATCTACGATCCGGGGTTCTACACGACCGATCGCTCGGTCGACTGGCTCTCCGGAGCTGCTTTGCTCGTGCGCGCCGAGGCACTTGAGGAAGTCGGCGGCTTCGACGAGCGCTTCTTCCTCTACTCCGAGGAGAAGGATCTGCAGTACCGACTGGCGCTGCTGGGCTGGGGCAGAATGCTCTGCGCGGGCGCCACGGCGGTTCACGCTCACGGAGATAGCTATCGCCAGGACCTATTTCTGACCGGCATCCGAAGCAAGGCCGCCTACTTCGAGAAGCACTTCTGAGGTCTCAGGCGCGTCGGCCTGCGCGCAACCCTCATGCTTTTCCTCTCAGTGCGCGTGTTGGCGATCGAAGTTGCTCGAGTACTCGGCCAAAGCGGCCCGGCCGAGCGCCTCCCCGGATACTTGAGCGGACTGCGCTTCCTTGCGCGCGGCCCCTGGACAGCCCGCAGCATCGCTCGGAGCGTCTCATGACTAGCAGCCTTCGCTACGTCGTCATAACGCCTGCGCGAAACGAGGAGGCGAATCTCGCTCGGCTCGCAGAGTGCTTGGTGCGCCAGTCGATCCGCCCGGAACTCTGGATGATCGCCGATGACGCTTCGACCGACGCCACTCCTCAGATCGCCGAGGACTACGCCGCCAACCATGACTTCATCCGGCACCTCAGGCTGGACGCATCGAGCGCCGGCGGGTACGCGAACCGCATGGCCGGCGGCGCCGCGCCGCGGGCCTTCAACCGCGCATTGGCGACGGTCGACGTGAAATGGGACGTGATCTGCAAGCTCGACGGCGATCTCTCGTTCCATGACGACTACTTCGAGGGTTTGCTCGGCCGATTCGACGCGGACCCCTCCTTGGGCATCGGCGGAGGCCACTGCTTCGAGTGGCACGGCGACGAGCTCAAGATGGAGTGGGTTCCCGACTACCACGTGCGCGGAGCGACCAAGGCGTATCGGCGGGAGTGCTTCGAGCAGATCGGCGGCGTCGAAGAGGTCCTGGGGTGGGACGGGATCGACGAGATTCGCGCACAGATGACCGGCTGGAGCACGCGCAGCTTCGCGGATCTTCCCGTGATACATCACCGACCGACCGGCTCGCGTGGCGGGACGCTCAAGGGGCGGGTGCGCGGAGGACGCTGCAACTACTACCTCGGCTACAGTCCGAGCTTCATGCTCGCGCGCTGCATTCGCCGGATGGCCGACCCGCCCTACGTCGTTGGCGGGCTCGCCATGTTCTGGGGGTACGCGCTGTCCTCACTCCAGCGGCGCGAGCGCTATCACGACTTGGAGTTTCAACGCTATCTGCGGGCGACACAGCGTCAGCGCCTCGGCCAGTCCTTGGCAGCCCTTGTTCGGCACGGGCGGTGAGCGAATGAGAATCTGGATCGACTTCGCAAACTCACCGCACGTGCTCTTCTTCAAGCCGATGATCGCGGAGCTCGAGAGCCGAGGCCACGAGGTCGTGCTCACCGCACGTGACTTCGCGCAGACAGTCCCGCTCGCCGAGAAGTTCGACTTCGACGCCGAGGTGATCGGTTCGCACGGGGGCAGCAATCTCGCCGAGAAGAGCCGCGCCATACTCGATCGGGCATTCGACCTGGCCGCTTGGGCCCGCGGGGAGAAGGTGGATCTCGCCGTCCACCACAACTCGTACGCACAGGCGGTGGCGGCGCGCCTGATTCGCGTGCCATCGGTCGCTCTGATGGACTACGAGTACCAGCCGGCCAATCACCTGAGCTTCAGGCTGGCGTCGAAGGTGATGGTTCCCTCGGCGATTCCCACTGACGTCCTATATAAGTATGGCGCGCGCGGGAAGCTAGAGCCTTACGACGGTATCAAGGAGGACTTGTATGTCCCTTGGTTTCCCGCTGATCCCCAGATTCGGACTCGGCTGGGAGTTGGGAACGACGAAGTCCTCGTACTTGCACGGCCTGCGCCGGACATGGCCGCGTATCATCGCTTCCACAATCCGCTCTTCGACCAGTTGATGTGGGACCTCGACGGCCGCCCAGGCGTAACCACTCTTCTGGTCCCCCGCACAGCAGCGCAGCGGGCGCAGTTTGCGACCCTGCGGTTCGAGCACATACGAGTTCTCGATGACGTGTTCGACGGGATCGCGCTCATCCGCGCGGCCGACGCCGTCATCACTGCCGGAGGCACGATGGGTCGGGAGGCGGCGGCTGCAGGTGTGCCTGCGTACTCGATCTTCCAGGGGAAATTGGGAGCCGTCGACCGCTATCTGGCAGATGCTGGCAGACTGACTCTGCTCGACGGTGAAAATGTGAGCAACATCACATGCTTCCCAAAAAAAAATCAGTCTAAACAAGACACCCACAGTGACCTGCTGGCTCATGTCGTAGACGGCATTCTCGCCACGGCGTAGCGCGTTCTAGCTGCCCGGACTGGCATCCTCCCTGCTCCTACTTGCTTCAGAACGAGCGTCCGCACGCCCTGAATCCGACCCTGTTCCACGAGAGCCTGTGTGTTTGAGCGGACGCTTCCATCAACCGATGGAGTCGATAGTTCTGGAGTCAACAGCTATAGGAGTGTCAGTCCATGCATGAAACGCCACATCAGTCTAAGCATGCCTCAGTGCCCGCCAGACGGAGCGGGCGATCATTCGGACGCAAGCACGCTATCCGTCGCGGTCTATCGTTCCTGCTCGCGCTCGCTGTCACCCTCAGCGTTCTTCCTGCAGCGACACCGGCCTTGGCCGCCGGCCGCGTCTTCTACGTAAGCCCGACCGGATCCGACACGGCGAGCGGCTCGCAGAGCGCACCGTGGAAGACCATCAACAAAGCGGCCGCAGCGGTCGCAGCGGGAGATACGGTCAACGTTGCTCCCGGTACTTACGCCGAGCGCGCCTACCTTCAGGTGTCAGGAACGGCTTCGGCACCCGTCAAGTTCGTCGCCAGCGGCAAGGCCGTCGTGACCAAAGGCTTCCACGTCAAGGCGAGCTACAACGTCGTAGAGGGCTTCGAGGTCTACCCGGGCACGGGCCTGGGCAATGGCTCGAGGAACCCCGACGGAACGTATGCCGACGGGGCGATCCAGCTCGCCGGTGCGAACAACGTCGCACGCAACAACTACGTACACGATCTGGGCGACGCTGCTCCGTTCGCAATCCTGACCACCGGCGCTAACAACACGGTCGACGGCAACCGTATCCACAATCCCTACCGTGGCCACATCTCCGCCAGCGGCACAGGTGTCGTGATCCGCAACAACCGCGGAACCATCGATACCGCGTTCCTGAACGCGAAGCCCGCTAACTGGAAGTCTATCCACTTGGGCATCAACGGCACCTCGGGCATGCTCGTCGAGGGCAACTACTTCAAGGGCCCGGGCGACGGCAACATGATCCACATTCCTGCCGCAGTCTCGAACCTGACGTTCCGGGCGAACACCATCGTGTTGCCCGCTCGTCGGACGAGTTCGACGACGCATACCCAGACCTTCGGGTTCTACAAGTCGGCCCAGAACGTGACCTTCGACGGCAACATCATCGGCACCGCCGATCCGATGCCCGCGGGCTACGTGGCCGGCTTCACGCACTTCTTCTTCGGCACCACCGACGCCAGCGGCACGTTCAAGAACCTCGTGTTCACGAACAACCTGTTCCTGGGCCAGCTCGATGGCGCCTACTTCCTGCAGTTCAAGGCAGGCGACCCGCTGACGGGCCTGCGATTCGACAACAACCTCGTCGACGTACCCAGCGGCTGGCGTCTCCCCGACTCCTCGTCCGGAGTCGTCTCCAACAACAACATCGTGATGCGAGGTTCAATCGGCGGTACGCGCGACTACAACCTGTATCCGACCACCAAGCCCTCCGGCGAGGGTACTCACTCGCGAGTTGGCTCACCGCTGTTCGTGAATCCGGACAAGTCGTCCGCGACCGCATACGGTGTCAACGCTGACTGGAACCTCAAGTCAGGCAGCCCGGCAATCGATGCGGGTACGTCCGCAGGCACTCCTACCAAGGACCGCCTCGGTCGCGGCCGAGTCGACGACGCTGGCGTTTCTAACGTCGGCGGCGGCACCCCCAACTACTTCGACGTGGGTCCGATGGAGAAGACCTCGGCCAGCGCGCCTGCGCCCGCTCCTGCTCCGGAACCCACCCCTGAGCCTGCTCCTGCACCTGAGCCTGCTCCCGCACCTGCCCCTGCACCTGCTCCCGCACCTGCTCCCGCACCTGCGCCGGTCACTGCCATCACAGGCACGATGGTTCTGAATCACGGCCAGACGACCACGACGACAACCAAGATTGACGTCGGCTCCAGCGTCACTGGAGCGACCGAGATGCGCCTGGATGCCGGCAGCGGCTTCGCTTCCTGGATGCCCTATGCGTCGCTGACGACCGTGACTCTTCCCTCCG
>DATHUB010000028.1:0-6987 GCA_035462695.1 Coriobacteriia bacterium
CCCGTCTTCGCCGCACAGTGGCTCGCGCGCTGAACAAGCCGGCCGCGCTCGATCCCCGCCCGCCGGCGTGCGGCTCTCTAGCTATCCGCGCGAATCTCGCTCACGCCACCCAGGTACGCTTGCAGCGCCTCGGGCACGGCAAGTGAACCGTCGGCCTGCTGGTAGTTCTCTATGACTGCGGCAAGACAGCGTCCCACCGCGAGCCCGCTCCCGTTGAGCGTATGGACGAGACGGGAACCCTTGAACTCTCCTGGCGCGCGGTACTTGATCTGGGCGCGGCGAGCCTGAAAATCCCCGCAGTTGCTGCAGGACGAGATCTCTTTGTAGTCGTTGTAGCTCGGGAGCCAGACCTCGATGTCGTAGGTCTTGGCCGCCGAGAAGCCCATGTCGCCCGTGCAGAGCACGATCGTCCGGTACGCGAGACCGAGTTTCTGCAGGATGCGCTCGGCGTCGACGACCATCCCTTCCAACGCCTCCATCGACTCCTCGGGACGCGCGAACTTCACGAGCTCGACCTTGTCGAACTGGTGCACGCGAATCATGCCGCGGGTATCCCTACCGGCACTGCCGGCTTCCTCGCGAAAGCACGGCGTGTAGGCGCAGTAGTGTAGCGGCAGCTCGGAGGCCTCGAGCACCTCGTCTCGATGGATGTTGGTGAGCTGGACTTCGGCCGTCGGAATCAGATAAAGGCCGTCGGTCGTCTGATAGAGGTCATCGGCGAACTTGGGAAGCTGGCCGGTTCCCGTCAGCGTCTCCGCGTTGGCAAGCGCGGGCGGCGCCCACTCTCGGTAGCCGGCCTCGGCGTGCGTGTCCAGCATGAGGTTGATGAGCGCGCGATTGAGCCGAGCACCCCAGCCTCGCAGCAGCACGAAGCGCGACTCAGCGAGCTTCACCGCACGCTCGAAGTCGATGATGCCGAGCTCGGGCCCAAGGTCCCAATGCGCCTTTGCCTCGAAATCGAACACCGGCGGCGTGCCCCAGCGACGAACCTCGGGGTTTTCGGTCTCGTCAACACCTACGGGAACGCTTGCATCCGGGATGTTCGGACCCGTCATCAGCAAGTCCCGCGTGTCCTCGCCCGCCAGTCCCAGCTGTGCTTCAAGCGCCGCTATCTGCTCGTTGATGTGGCGCACGGCTTCCTTGGCACTGTCGGCGTCCTCGGTCTTGCCCGCCTTCATGAGCGCGCCGATCATCTTCGAGGCCTCGTTGCGCTCGGCTTGCAGCGCTTCGGTCTCGCCGATCAGCCGACGCCGTTCCTCATCGAGACTCAAGAAGGCATCGATATCCCAATTGGCGCGACGGGCTGCCATAGCCTCGCGCACTGCATCGGGGTTCTCGCGAACGAAGCGGGCGTCGAGCATGGTATTGGGCCTCCCGTAAGGCGCAGGTCAGAGCGGTCTACGTCACTTCGCCGAGTATAGCCGAGCAAGCACCACCCCAATCGTCCTACACTGGGCGCCTATGGCACATCCGGCACTCATACTCACATCCAGTGACTCGATCTCGCGGCAACTCGCCGGCGCCGACCCCTCACTCGGCGAACTCATCGACCGGATTGGCCGCGTTCAGGTGGATGCCTCTGACCCCCCGTTCGTCACCCTCGCGCGTGCAATCGTGTCGCAGCAGCTTTCCGACAAGATCGCGAGCATCATCTGGGGTCGCGTTCTCGAGGTCGCCGAGCCGACCCCGGAAGCGCTCGCCTCGGCGACAACCGAGGCGCTTCGCTCGGCAGGGCTTTCGCGCTCGAAGGTCGACTACATCCAGGGTGTCGCCCGCGCGTTCTTGAACGACGAGATCGATGCCGACGCCTTGGAGCTGATGACGGACGACGAGGTCGTCGCCGAACTCACCCGACTTCGGGGAGTGGGCCGATGGACCGCCGAGATGTTCCTCATCTTCGGACTACGTCGGCCGGACGTTCTGGCGCTCGACGACTACGGCGTACGCCTGAGTGCGGGCAGGATGCTCGGTCTTGAGCGCGCCGCCAGCCGCGACGAGCTCGCCGAACGCGGAGCGCGCTGGGCACCCCACCGAACCGCTGCGAGTCTGTGGCTCTGGTCAGACCTGGGCTAGCCCTCTTCGGGCAGCCTAGCGCCCATCATCGATAGTCAGGTTCACCTTCGTGCCGCGTGCTGCAGAGGTGCCTGCGATGGGATCCTGCTGCGAGACGGCCCCCTCAGGCGCGGGTCGCTGGGGCGTGACTTCGCCAACCTCGTAGCCTGCCTCACGCAGCTCTATCCGCGCCTCTTCAAGCGTCATGCCGACGAGCGGCGGAATCGTCGAGTGCAGTCCATCGCTACCAGTGGTCTCTGGGTTCCCGCCACAGCCGACGGTGAGTGCGAGCACCGCGACGACGACCAGCGCCAGCGCAATCAATCGAACCTTCATGGTTTCCTCCTCGGCCATGCTGTCTCAGATGAGTATAGGGTTCCCGCCCCGAACGCGAGCGGACAGTCTCAAATCGCGCCAAGCGGGTCGGTCGGGGGTACCTTCTCCTTCATGGAACCAATCACACTTCCCAACGGAGCGACTATCACGCTCAAGCGCGGCGACATCACCGGTGAGGCCGCCGATGCCATCGTGAACGCCGCAAACGGGCACCTGCTCCCGGGGGGCGGTGTCAGCGGCGCCATACATGATGCAGCCGGCCCCGATCTCGAGCGCGAGTGCTCCGAGGTCGTGCGGCAGCGCGGCTCCCTCGCGACGGGCGAGGCGGTCATGACGGCGGGCTACGATCTTCCCGCTGCGCACGTCATCCACGCGGTCGGTCCGGTATGGAGCGGCGGCGGCGACAGCGAGGCTGAAGCGCTCTCCTCGGCATACCGCTCCGCAATCGAGATCGCGGACGAGGGCGGACTGAACTCGGTCGCGTTTCCGAGCATCTCGACCGGCATCTACGGCTATCCCCTGGGAGAGGCCGCTCCTGTGGCGCTTGAGTCAGTCGTCGATGCGCTCGGCCAGGCGAGCAACGTGCGTACTGTCACGTTCGTGCTCTACGACGCCGCCACTTATGCCGCCTACGAGATCGCATCGCGGCCAATCCGAGCCTAGTCGGCACTCCGTCGCGAAGCCTTTAGAAGATACTTCCTGTGGTTTCTCCTTCTCCTGTGACTTGCGTCACTGAGTTCGCTAACCCTTTGTCCGATACCAGTAGCAGGGGAAGTAGCTCGCCACCACTGCCCGACAGTGCGAGGTGCATCATGAGGGACGAGACGGTCCAACTGGAGAGCTTCATCGACTCGCTCGGCGCTGCCTGTTTGGTTCTCAACGAGGGCGGCAGCGTCGTCGCCGCCAATCACCGCGCTGAAGACCTCTACGCGGCCGGCCGAGACGACATCGTGGGACGCAGAGTGGGAGACCTGTGCGCCGACTCAGACCGCTGTCTCGTCGAATGCACCATCGGCTCCTGCAACGGCTCAACCAAGGAGTTCACGGCAAGGGCCCGGCGCGCGGACGGCACCAGCTTTCTCGGCGAGTTCACCGCGACGAGACACCACTTGGGGAGCCAGGGCGAGGACCTACTCGTTCTGATCATTCGGGAGCTCGAAGAGAGCCTTTCGGCGTGCAAGGAGGACCTGGAGCTGCATCATCTGCTGCTCGAGAACTCGCTCGACGGCATCGTCGCCCACACCATCGAGGGCGAACTGCTCTTCGCCAACAGAGCTGCCGAGGAGCAGTGGGGCTACAGCGCCGAGGAAGCTCGCGCTCGAGGACCATGGGGTTGGGTCGCCGATCAGAGCCGCCAGCAGGTCTCAGCGCGCATAGCGCAGATGCTCGATTGCGGTCAGGCGCGCTTCGAGTCATACCGGGTGATGGATGACGGGCGAGCGATGCATCAGGAGGTGCATGCGCGCATCGTTGAGAGTTCCCACGGCAAGATCGTTGTCTCCTCCACACGCGACATCTCGGAGCGCGTCGAAGCCGAGGAGATGATGCGCCACCTGGCCTACCACGACATGCTCACCGGCCTCGGCAATCGGGCGCATCTCGACCGCGCACTCAGACTCGCGGTCTCCTCCGCCGACCGGCACGGGGACATCGTCGGCGTGGTCTTCATCGACCTCGATGACTTCAAGCCGATCAACGACACGTACGGCCACCTCGAGGGTGACAACGTCCTGCGCGAAGTCGCCCGAAGGCTCAAGACCTGCGTTCGCGAGTACGACACTGTGGCGCGCATGGGTGGAGACGAGTTCGTCGTCGTCTTGCCCCGCCTACCCGAACCCGGCGCGCTCATGGCGGTTGCGAGCAAGCTCGTGCAAGAGGTCAGCAAGCCCATCGCCATCGGGGAGGCGTCCGTGATCGTCGAGCCGAGCATCGGAATAGCTGTTCACCGCTGCGGTGAGGACGCCGAGTCACTCCTCACGCGAGCCGATCTTCACATGTATGAGGTGCGCGACCGGAAGAAGGACGTGGTCCTTCAGCCACACTAGCCGCTCAGCGACTCGCTATCGGCGAAGAGCCCCTGCTCGGGTACGCTGAAACCGTGGAGAACAAGCCTGACATCTACGGGACTTCCGACCTCACGGTGCACATCACGCCCGAGCGTCAGCTCGAGTTCATGCGCACCCTGGTTGACTCGGCAGTCGACGCCATCATCGTGCATGAACCCGGCGGCAGGCTCGTATTCTTCAATCAGGGCGCGCTCGATCTTCTCGGCATGACATCTCAGCAGCTCGAAGCGCTTGCGCCCTACGGTTGGGTGGGTCGGCGCTCGAAGACCGGAGCGGCCGGGCGCCTGGAAGAGGTGCTGCACGACCGCCGCAGCAAGTTCATGAGCAGCGTACTCAACGCCTCGGGCGAACTCATTCCGACCGAGGTCATCGCCAGCCGGTTCGACTCCGATCAGGGGCCGCTGATCGTCGCGGTCATCCGCGACGTGCGCGAGCGCGCCGAGGTGGCCGAGCGCCTCGAGTATCTGGCGTATCACGACTCGCTGACCGGACTCGCGAACCGAGCCGCGTTCGAAGACAGGCTCCGTCTCGCGCTGGCAGATGCGCGGCGCTACGGCGACCTGCTGATGCTTGCGTACGTCGATCTCGATCACTTCAAGCCGATTAACGACCTCTACGGGCACGAGGCCGGTGACCACGTGCTCATCGAAGTCGCGAAGCGATTGCTGCTGGGCGTACGCGAACAGGACGCCGTGGCCCGGCTCGGCGGCGACGAGTTCGTCGTGCTGCTGCAACGCGCCGAGTCGGCCGACGAGATCGTACCGATTGCGGAGCGTCTTCTCTCGGCGGTACGACAGCCGATCGCCATCGCCGGAGCCACTGCTGTGGAGATCGACGCCAGCATCGGCTTCTCGATCTTCGACAGCGACGCCGACGATGCCCGCTCCCTGGTGGTCAAGGCCGACACCGCGATGTATGCAGCGAAGGCCGATCCGACGCGCGCGTGGCTCGTCTACCAGGCGAGCATGGGGGCAGTCGAACCCGCCCTGGCGCCACGCGACGACGCGGACGCGGGACCCGGGACGGCAAACGGCACGGAGTAGGAGGACACAAGGTGCCGCAGATACTGCTCTCGGACAGCTTCCTCGATGCATTGGCCGACCTCGATGCGACGGACGTGAAGCGTGCGGCCGCCTTCCTCGACAAGTTCGTCAGGGCTCCTGAAGCCGCCTCGCTGCGACCGGAGATCGTCCACGACGCCGCGGATCGAGCCGTTCGCTCGTTCAAGGTGACCCACGATCTGCGCGCGATAGCTCGCATCGATGGCGAGCAAGTGCTGATGCTCTACGTTGCGCGCCACGACCGCACCTACGAGTGGGCGCGCACGCACTGCGTGAACTGTCACCCCTTGACAGGCGAGCTGCTCGTCGTGAAGACCGCGCGCGGCGGCGAGCCGGAGTTGTGCGCCGAAGAGGGCGCGAAAGCGAGCGACTCGGCAGTTGCGGCGAGCGATGCGCTCAACATGCAGGCCTGCTCGACGAGCCAGGCACTCCGCCGCATCCTCGACGAGCGAGGCATCCGTCACGGGCTTCGCGTCCAGAGCGCGGGGTCTTAGGCGCCGCCGAGCAGGCGTTACCGCCCTTCCGCACGTGGGAACCTCCCTGAGGAAGGGAGGTGAGGACGTTGGAAGCGACGATCACACTGGGCGCCGTCCTCACGTGCACGGTCGAGGATTGATCGTACAATCTCGAGCGTCATTGAATGGCGCCAGACATCGCCGTGGGCGATGTTCATCCACAATGTGACACCTACACGCACGCAGCTGTTCAGCCAACCGAGGAGCACCCGAAGGTCTCCACCTGCAACGTGACCAGTTGAACGTTCAATGACGCTCGTAGTTGACGGGCGAACGGGGTCACGGTCGGTGGCCATGGAGAACATGCTGACTGCATGACATTTCGAATGAGCCGATGAAGTTTGAGGCAGAGTGACAAGTCACTCTGGGGCGGCGCGCCCCGGCAGGCGCGCTCGCTAATCGCGATTCTACTCGACGACTCCCCTGCGGGTAATGGCGCTCGCCGAAAAGCCCCCTTACCGCGAATCGGGATACCTCGGGCGGCGAGCGCCCGGACGGCTGGATCTACTGCACGCTCAGGGCCGCGCCCAAAGCCCCGACGATCTGTGCCTCTGCGGGTACGAGCACCTCACCAGAGAAACCTTCTGAGA
Source organism: Coriobacteriia bacterium (assembly GCA_035462695.1). Classification (GTDB taxonomy): domain Bacteria; phylum Actinomycetota; class Coriobacteriia; order Anaerosomatales; family PHET01; genus DATHUB01. The sequence continues at coordinate 6,621 of DATHUB010000028.1, forward strand.
TGAGATGCGCCATAGCCCCGTTCCTGGCAACGCCTCCCGCGAAGACGAGTGGGCCCTTGGCTCCTACGCGCTTGAGGGCGCTGAGGGTTCGCTTGGCGATCGACTCGTGCAGGCCGCGCGAGATTGCGGAGCGATCCTCGCCTCGATGGACGAGTCCGGTCACCTCCGACTCGGCGAATACGGTACACATGCTCGAGATGGCGATGCCGCGATCGGCCGAAAGGGCCCGCTCGGCCATCTCGGCAAGTTCGTATCCCAGTGCCCGCGCCATCACCTCGAGGAACTTGCCCGTCCCGGCTGCGCACTTGTCGTTCATCTCGAAGTCCAGGACCTTGCCGCTCTCGCCCAGGGCGATGACCTTTGTGTC
>DATHUB010000029.1:0-6394 GCA_035462695.1 Coriobacteriia bacterium
GGCATCGCCGTGGGTCTCGCGCTGCAGCCGACTCTCGAGAACATCTTCTCGGGTATCCAGGTCCTCGCGTCGCGGCAGATCGAGCCCGGCGACCTGATCCGGCTCGAGACCGGCGAGGAGGGCGCGGTGCTCGACGTCACGTGGCGCAACACCACCATCGTCACGCCGAGTAACGACCTCATCATCGTCCCGAACGCCATCATCGGACGCTCGCGCATCACTAACTTCAGCTCCCTGTCGGGCGAACACGTCCTGGTCGTTCCATTCGTCGTGTCCGCAAGCGCCGACACCGCGATCGTGGAGCAGTGCGTGCGGGAAATCGCCGAGCAAGTCGCGTCCACCGCCGAGGGCGTCGTGGCGCAGGCCGAGCCGACCGTGCGGTTCGCGGCGGTCACGCCGACGGGCATGCAGGTCAATGCCGGGATTCGCGTTCACTCGTATCCCGACCGGATTCCGGTGCGGCACGAGTTCATCAAGCGGCTGCTTCCTCGACTTCATGCCGAGGGAATCGAAACCGCGGCAGGAGCACCGGCGGTGCCGGGAGCCCCTGGAGGCCCCGCTACCTCACCTGCACGCTAGGCGTCGGCGGCGTCTGCCTCGCGGGTCCGAGAGCGTGTGCGAGTGCGCTCGTGCAGGCGCGGCAGTGCGATGAGCTCGCAGGCCAACGCCACGCCAACCAGTGGCACACCTACCGTCACGAGAGCGAAGAACGTGAGGTAGTCGCCGAACTGGTCGTACACGCTCATCGGCAGCGTCCGGACGTGGAAGATCTGCAGAACGAACCCCACCCCCAGCACGCACTTGATCGCGAGCGCGGAGACGCCGAAGGCTCTCGTGCTGTGTTTGCCTATGGCGCGCGCGTCGATGGCCAGTCCCGCAATGGAGACCCCCGCTAGCACGAGTGCTGCGATGATCAGCGGGTGTGACATCTAGTGCCTGAAGTGGCGGTGGCCTGTGAATACCATGGCGACCCCCAGCTCGTTGGCCTTCGCAATGACCTCTTCGTCCCGAATCGAACCGCCCGGCTGGATCACCGCGGTGACTCCGGCAGCGGCAACGACTTCAAGCGAGTCGGCAAAGGGCATGAACGCATCGCTCGCAGCGACCGCCCCGCGAGCCTGCTCGCCCGCCTGCTCGACCGCGATGCGCGCCGAGTTCACGCGGTTCATCTGGCCCGCCCCCACACCGATGCTCACGAAGTCCTTCGCGAGCAGAATCGCGTTCGACTTGACGCTCTTGGCTACCCGCCAGGCGAAGAGCAGCTGCGCCATCTCCTCGGCGGTGGGCTGCCTCGTGGTCGCAACAGTGAAGGTCGCGGAGTCCTCATCGACGGCGTCGCTTGTCTGTACGAGAAGGCCCCCCTCGACCGCGCGGCTCTCGTAGTGCCCGCCGACCGGGCGCACTCCGCCGGTGCGCAGCACCCGCAGGTTCGGCTTCTGCGCGAGAAGTTCGAGTGCCGCCGGCTCGAAGTCGGGTGCGACCATGACCTCTACGAACTGCTTGTTCTCGTAGATCGCCTCGATGAGGGCGGCGGGGACGGTCCGGTTGAAGGCCATGACGCCGCCGTACGCCGAGACGGAGTCAGCATCGTGGGCGCGACGATACGCAGTCACCAGGTCGGGATCCGTACACGTGCCACACGGGTTGGTGTGCTTCACGATGACGCATGTGGGCTCGGCGAACTCACGAACGGCCGTCCAACATGCGTCGGTGTCGAGGATATTGTTGTAGGAGAGCTCCTTGCCCTGCAGCTGCTCGGCGCGAGCCAGGGTGTTCTCCTTGGCGTCGCTGAAGCGGTAGAACCCGGCCTGCTGATGCGGGTTCTCTCCGTAGCGCAGGTCCTGGACCTTCTCGAGCCGGAGCCGCACCTCTTCGGGGAAGGGCGTGGCCGCGTAGCCGCTGAGGTACTGCCAGATCGCGTTGTCGTAGTGGCTCGTCGTCCGGAAGACCTCGGTCGCGAACGCGCGACGGGTCTCGAGTGAGGTGGCTCCACCATTTGCCCTCATCTCGGCAAGAACGGAGTCGTAGCTGGCGGGGTCGGTGACAACGGTGACACTTGCGAAGTTCTTTGCCGCCGAGCGGAGCATCGACGGCCCGCCGATGTCGATGTTCTCGATCGCCTCTTCTTCCGAGACACCCTCGCGGGCGATGGTCGCCTCGAACGCATAGAGGTTCACGCAGACCAGATCGATCATGCCGATGCCGTGCTCGGCTGCGGCGGCCATGTGTGCGGGAACGTCTCGTCGGGCAAGGAGCCCGCCGTGTACTCGAGGGTGAAGGGTCTTGACGCGGCCATCCATCATCTCAGGGAAGCCGGTGAGGTCGTCAATCGGGCGCACAGGGATGCCCGCCTCGGCGAGCACCTTGGCGGTGCCCCCAGTGGACACGATCTCGACGCCGAACTCCTCGGCGAGCACACGACAAAAGTCGACGACGCCGGTCTTGTCCGTTACGGACACCAGCGCGCGCTTGATAGCGACCTGCGACATGGACGACCCCCCTGAAAGGTATCTTAAGCCATTGGCGGCACAAATTGTACAGAAAGGGCGAGCCGGCTCCTGGTGATGAGGAACCGGCTCGCCAATCACTTCTGTGAGAGCTACTTCTCGATCTGCTTCCACTCGCCGCCGGTCACGTTGTATCCGGCGATGACCTGCTCCTTGTTGTCCCCGTTGCCGTCAAAGGCGACGATTCCGGTGACCCCGTCGGTCAGCGTTCCGGCGCGTACGGCCTCAAGGACCTTGGCACGGTCGGGCCCTGCCGTCAGGACGGCCTGGATGATGATCCGGGCGGCGTCGTAGGCGTAGCTGTCGTACGCCTCAGGGGCCTTGTCGTAGGCCTCCTGGTACTTCTGCATGAACTGGGTACCCTGGGGCTGCTGCTCGAGCGGCAGTCCGAGCGCTGTGGCGATGTCGCCCTCGGCGTTCTTCTCACCGGCGATCTTGATGTACTCGGGCGTATAGAGCATGTCGCCGCCCATGACCGGGACGTCGAGACCGGCCGACTTCATCTGCTTGCTGATGAGCGCGCCTTCGGTGTGAGCGCCCGCGTAGTAGACCGCGTCGGGCGACTTCTGCTTCATCTTCGTGACGAGAGCCGAGAAGTCGACCTCCTTGGGCTGGATGCGGTCCTCGGTGACGATTGACCCGCCCTTCTCGGCGAACGCCTTCTTGAACTCAGTTGCGAGGCCCTGACCGGAGGGTGTCGCGTCATCGATGAGAGCGACGTTCTTGTAGCCGAGCTCGATGGCGAGCGCACCCGCGAAGCCGCCCTGAGCGTCGTCCTTGGCTACGATGCGGTTCACGTTCTTAAGCCCCTGCGCCGTCAGCTGCGGGTTCGACGAGACGGTGACCATCGCCATCTCGGACTCGTCATAAACGGGGGCCGCCGGTATCGAGCAACCGGAGTTGAAGTGGCCGACAACCGCGACGACCTCAGTGTCGCCTGCGAGCTGGTTGGCGACGTTGACGGCCTGCTTAGGATCAGCGGCGTCGTCTCCGGGCTGAATGACGAAGGTGATACCCGCGTCCTTGGCCTCTGCCGATGCATTGGCCTCGTCGATCGCGAGCTGAACGGCACGCTGCATGCCCTCGCCGTAGATCGCGTTATCGCCGGTCAGTGGTGCCGCGAAGCCGATCTTGACCTCTTTGGCTTCCGCGCCCCCGGTATCGGTCGGCTCTGCTGCGGTTTGCTTGCCGCATCCGCTCGCCACCGATACCAGCGCCACTGCTGCCACAAGGGCTGCGATTCTGCGTGCTGATTGCCTCATTCGCGCTCCTTCCCTTACCTGTCCCCGGCCACCCTGGAAGGGCAGCACGAAGCATGAATATAGCAGGGGGGAGTATTCGGCGGAAGTGAAGACGCGGTGGTTACTGGGGCGGATCGATATGCACTCGTCTTCCGACGATGCGCACTCGCCCTTCCGCAATCAACTGCAGGGCCGCCGGATACAGCCTGTGCTCCACCTCGTGAATCTTGGCTTCGAGGTCATCAACGCTGTCATTCTCGGCGATGACGATGGCCTCTTGGGCGATGATCGGGCCCTCGTCGAAGACCTGATTCGCGAAGTGCACGGTCACCCCGGTGACCTTCACGCCGTAGTCGAACGCGTCCGTTATGCCGCTCGGGCCGGCGAAGCTCGGAAGAAGGGTGGGATGGATGTTCACGACCTTGTTCGGGAATGCTTCGAGCACTTCGCTACCGAGGAGCCGCATGTAGCCGGCCATGACGACAACGTCTACATCGTGCTGCTCCAGCTCTCTCCGAATCGCATGATTGTAAGCGCGGCTGGAGTCGAAGGACGTACGGTCGATGTGAACAGCGTCGATGTCACGCTCGCGCGCCCGGACCAGACCGCGCGCGCCCTCGTGATTGCTGATGACCACAGCGACCTGAGCGTCGAGCGCACCCGATTCGCACGCATCGATGATCGCCTGCAGGTTGGTGCCGGAACCGGATATGAGGACGCCGAGCTGGAGCTGGCCCTTCATCGATAGGTCACCCTTCCCAGGCCCGGAACGATCTCGCCGACTTCGTAGACCTGCTCGCCGGCGTCACGCAGGAGTGCCGCGGCCCCCGGCGCATCGGCGGGATCCAGTACGAGCATGAAACCGATACCCATGTTGAACGTGCGGTAGGCGTCCTCTTCCGACAGGGCGGCTGCGTCTATCACGGTCTCGATGACGCGCGGCACCTTCCACGATCGCCGCACGATCTCAGCGTCACACGACTCGGGCAGAATGCGGTCGAGGTTCTCGGTGATACCGCCCCCCGTGATGTGTGCCATCGCCTTGACCTGAGTCCCGGCGCGCAGGAGCTCGAGTACAGCCTTCACGTAGATGCGTGTGGGCGTGAGCAGCGCCTCGCCGAGGGAGTCCCCGCCCAAGTCGACGCGCGGCATCACGAGTGCTGCCTCGTTGCCATCAACGACCGCCGCGCGCACCAGGGAGAACCCGTTGCTGTGCAGACCGCTCGACGCGAGTCCGAGGATCACGTCGCCGGGGCGGACCGAGCTTCCGTCGATCATCTTCGGCCTGTCGACCACGCCGACGCAGAATCCGGAGAGGTCGTAGTCGTCGGGCTCCATCACGCCGGGGTGCTCGGCCATCTCGCCGCCGATCAGCGCGCAGCCAGCCTGACGGCAGCCCGCGGCGATTCCCTCAACGATCGAGGAGACTCGCTCGCTATCGAGCTTTCCGATCGCGACGTAGTCGAGGAAGAAGAGGGGCTCGGCTCCCGAGACAAGAATGTCATTCACGCACATGGCCACCAGGTCGATGCCCACCGTGTCGTGTATGTCGAGGAGCTGGGCGAGCTTCAGCTTCGTGCCTACGCCGTCGGTGCCGGACACGAGAACCGGCTCGTCCATATCCTTGAACGCCGCCGCCGAGAAGAGTCCGCCGAAGCCGCCGATGTCACCGATGACCTCGTTGCGGTAGGTGGAGCGGACGCTCTCGCGAATCCGGTCGACGGCGCGCGCACCCTCGGCAGTGTCGACTCCGGCGTCGCGGTAGGTGATCGGGCGGCGGGTTTCGTCGCTCATGGATGAAGCAGCCCCTCGTGTCCGGTGTCGTGGGGGCGTCTGCCCCGCACCCCGCCAGTATAGCCATGAGAAAGGCGCGTGAAACCGAGGTTGTCGGCGCGACAGCCCTGGACGGCGCGAGCCAATGGTACTAGCCGCCGAGACGCTTCACGATCACCGAGACGAGCCCCGAGACCGATGCCGCGACCACGCCCGCGGACGCCCATCCGGTTCCGAAAGTCACTCGACGCCCGACGAACGTGCCGGCCCAAGCCGGCAATGCGTAACCCATGCCGAAGCCGAACAGGGCCCAGACCGACAGAGTCACCCAGAACAGCGTGTCCGCCGACTCGGCGGCAAGTGCCTCTCGCGCCTGCCCGACGAGCACGATGCCGTCGCCGATGAACCACAAGCAGACGAGCACGCCGTAGGCGATAGCGCTGCGCAGCAGTCCCGGCCGACGCGCCAACAGCATCGCGGCGACGACCGATGCGACAAGCGAGAGCAGCGGATTGAAGCCGACAGCGAGCTGCCAGCCTTCGAGGAGGGCGTTGAGCACGCGCCTACTCCACGGTCAGGTAGCGCCACGCGGAGTACGTGGTCGCGTTGAGCTCGTCTCCGCGATGGTAGGCCCTGATGCGCCAATCCCCCGCGTACGGAAGGCTGATAGTGGCGGCGTAGTGCGAGTACGTGTCGTAATCGGAAGCCTTCGCGTTAGCTATGCGCCGCAAGACCCAGTCATGAGAGCCGTCACTCAGCTCCTCGTAGCGATAGCAGTGGAGCCGGACGGGATATGAGCCCTCGGCATGCCGGGGCTTGATGGAACCGCTGCTGCGGAAGTAGGTGTCCTGCCCGATGCGAGAAGGGGCATTC
>DATHUB010000030.1:0-1649 GCA_035462695.1 Coriobacteriia bacterium
GAAGAGATCGCCCGCGTCTCCGGTGCCTAGCTTGTTCGTGAACTTGATGCGGACCGGTCGATCCTTCGAAGCGATGATCGTCGGTCCTAGGTAATGGATGGGATCAGGCGCAAGAGTGTTGTTGCCGTCGGCAGCGGTGCCGCTATTGGTCTGCACATACCCGCGCAGAGTGGTCGGCGGCAGATCCGAATGCAGCTGCTCCGTGTACTCGCGGAGTTCGATCTCGTAATAGTCAGAGCCTGGATACGTGACGGTGTCCGGCTTGGCGACCGACAGATACTGCCCGAGGTTGTTCGCGTTGTCCGGACCAAGTCCGGGCAGGCCATCGACGAACTTCCTGAGGGCAGGGGTGTAGGCCCAGTTCGGCGTCATGCCTGAGTAGTCGGGCACATCGCCGGCGCCAGGCATCTCCATATTCATCGCCGCAAAGTACTCTTCTGGGCCAGCATCCGCGGCGAGCCCGAGCGCGTCGAACTTCTTCGCGAGATTGGCCGCCGCGACGTCCCGCTCTTTCTGGGTGACCATACGTTCTTTGCGTTCCTTCGCCTTCTCGATCTTTGCCGCGTAGCGCTTCTGCTCGGCTGCGCTGCCCTTCTCACCCTTGGACGCTGCCACGGCGATTCCCGTGGCGGTTCCAGCGACAAGGACCGTGGCCAGCAGGGTCGCCAATGCGAAACGCAGTCTAGGCATCTTGACCCTCACCCCACTCTCCCCGGCACTCGCGTGCCGCTCACCTCCTGAACAAGCCCTCTTGCGCGAAATGTTCACGCTGTCCTCCCTCCGTGCATCGCACCGCGGTCCTTGCTGGGCGACAGGCTGCGGTTTGCAGACAGGCCGTCCCTTTTCCGCGGATGGCATAACGTGCGTCTGTCTGGTAGATGCACTCCGGAAGATGCTGACAGCCTCGCTGCGGGGGACAATTGAAGGCAGAGAAGTACAGTGTTCGACTGTACGGTGGGACAGGGATTGTCTTTAGAACAACGGTCTCTCTGTTGCCCTCGGCAGGCCGGGAGCGACTACTCCTCGGTGTCCATAAGGCCGCTGCGATAGGCAAGACCGACCAGTTCGGCCCGCGTGCGCGCGCTCGTCGCCGCGAGGAGGTTGCTGACGTGGTATTTCACCGTGCGCTCGCTGACGAAGAGGTCGCTCGCGATCTTCGCGTTGCTCTCGCCAAGGGCGACCAGTCGCCAGACCTCCCGAGCCCTCGGGGTGATCTCAGACTTGAATGGCAGGTCCTGGTCACGGACTGAGTTCATCAGTTCTGACAAAGCATCCTCGCTCAACGTGGCCTTGCCCGCATGCGCATCGAGGACAGCTCGTGCCAAGCGATCGATGTCCGTTGCGCGCTTCGTCAGGAACGCCCGCGCGCCGCGGTCGATCGCGGCGCGAACATTTCTGCGATCGCCGTAGCTGGTGAGGATGACGATCTCTGCCTTGCTGCCTTGCTCGCGAAGGCGGTCTATCACTTCGGGGGCATCGGCATCACCGAGGCGGAAGTCCATCACCACGACGTCGGGAGCAGTTGCGCGTACGGTCGAGATTGCCTCGGCGCCGGAGCGCGCTTCACCTACGATTTCAATGCGCGAGTCGGGTTCCAGCGCCAAGCGTACGGCGTTTCGCACGAGCGCATGATCATCCACTATCACGAC
>DATHUB010000031.1:0-12602 GCA_035462695.1 Coriobacteriia bacterium
AACACCGAGCCGACGGCACCCGGCGGGGCGCGGCTACCGAACATCGCTCCGCTGCTGATCAAGGGTGTCGAGGGCGAGGCCATGCTTCTGCAACTGGATGCGAAGGGCATCGCCGTTTCGACCGGCTCGGCCTGCAGCAGCGGATCGCTGGAGCCGAGTCACGTGCTATTGGCATGCGGAGTACCGCAGGTCATCGCCCACGGAAGCTTGCGCCTGTCACTCGGTCGCTTCACCACTGAGGAACAGGTCGACTACTTCCTCGAGGTGTTCCCGCCCATCGTGGAGCGCCTGCGCTCGATGTCGCCCGTATACGCCCGCATGTTCGGATCGGCCTCCTAGGCCCGTTCACCTGAAAAGGAGAGTTCAGTGCTCTACTCCGACAAGGTCATGGACCACTTCAACAACCCGCGCAACGTGGGCATCATCGAGGACGCGGACGGAGTCGGTGAGGTTGGCAATCCGGTCTGCGGCGACATCATGAAGATCAGCTTCACGGTGGACGACAACGAGCATATCGAGGACATCAAGTTCCAAACGCTGGGCTGTGGAGCCGCGATCGCGACCTCATCCATCGTCACCGAGATGGCAAAGGGCATGACTCTCGAGGAGGCTGCGAGCATCAGCAAGCAGCAGGTGGCCGATGAACTCGGCGGACTGCCTCCCGCGAAGATGCACTGCTCTGTGCTCGCGACGGATGGACTCAAGGTCGCCGTCGATGACTACCTCACGAAGCACGGACGGGAGCCCATTTCGGGCGTGATCAAGTCCGCCGACCCCAACTACGATCCGCACTCCGACGAGGACGAGCCTCACGACCACGACGAGGCGTGCGAACTGTGACGGTCCTCGCTGCCGAAAGGCGGTGAGTGTATGCCGAGGGTGTTCGTCGCGATGAGCGGTGGCGTGGACTCGAGTGTTGCCGCCGCGCTCTTGCTCGAGCAGGGACACGACGTCACGGGCGTGACCATGCAGCTGTGGCCGTCCACCGACGAGGTGGGCGGCTGCTGTTCGGTCAACGCGATCCGTGATGCGAAGCGAGTCTGCGATCTGCTCGGAATCGCCCACTACTCGCTCAACTACCGGGATGTCTTCGAACGCGAGGTCGTCGAGCCCTTCGCCCGTGAGTACGCGGACGGGCGGACCCCGAACCCCTGTATCGCCTGCAACGACCGCCTCAAGTTCTCGGATTTGATGGCGAAGGTCGTTACCCAGGGCGCGGACTTCCTCGCGACCGGTCACTACGCGCGGCTGGTGCCACAGGATGACGGCGCGGTCCGCCTGGCGCGTGGCCGAGACGCCAACAAGGATCAGAGCTACTTCCTCTATCGCCTCACGGCCGAGCAGGCGGCCCACACCCTGTTCCCCGTGGGTGAGCTGCACAAGTCCGAGGTGCGCGCTTTCGCCGAGAGGTTCGGCCTGCCGGTCGCCAAGAAGGCCGAGAGCCAGGAGACGTGCTTCGCGGAAGACGGGGAGTACGCTCCCGTGGTGACCTCCCGCTACCCTCGTTCGGCGGAGGCAGGGGACATCGTCGACCTTTCGGGGAGCGTTCTGGGCCGGCACGAAGGGCTTGCACACTACACCGTCGGTCAGCGAAAGGGACTCGGCATCGGGGGCGTTGCCGAGCCTCTCTACGTCGTGTCGCTTGACCCCGAAACCAACCGTGTCGTTGTAGGAGGGCGCGCTGACCTGCGGGTCCACGAGGTTGAAGCCGACAAGGTCGTCTGGCATGGGGGACCCGAGGAACGCCTCTTGGCGGCCGTTCGCTATCGCATGGAGCCTCGCCCCGCTCTCGCCCGGCTCATCGATGGACGACTTGACGTCGTCTTTGACGAAGCTCTGGAGGGAGTGGCGCCCGGGCAGTCGGTGGTCTGCTACCGTGGAGATGTCGTTGTCGGCGGGGGGGTGATCACGTGCGCGAGCTGATCGACTGCCACATCCATACGGAGCGCTGCGGCCACGCCTCCGGGACCGTCGCACAGATGATCTCCGCCGCTGTCTTTGCTGGCCTGACCGGCGTCGTGGTGACCGAGCACCTGCCACTACCCCTGGAACTCGATTCCGATCATCACCTCTCCATGACCGACGGCGAGATATCCTCGTATGCCGAGGACGTCAACTCGATGGCTGCCCGCGTGAAGGGCCTCGAGGTGATCTTGGGAGCAGAGGCCGACTGGCTGCCCGGACGCGAGGAGTTCTCGGAAGGTGTGCGTCTCGAGGCGAGAGCCGCAGGTGTACGCGTACTCCTCGGCAGTGTGCACTTCCTCGAGGACTGGGCCTTCGACGATCCGCACGAACTCGCTGAGTGGGAGAATCGAAGCGTCGACGAAGTCTGGAGCGCGTACTTCGCGCACTGGTGCGATGCCGCTCGTAGCGGCTACTTCGATGTGATGGCCCACCCCGACCTGCCCAAGAAGTTCGGACACCGACCGACGTTCGACCTCTCCGAGCTGTACGACGCGGCCGCTCGAGCCGCGGCCGAGGGCGGGGTCGCGATCGAGGTATCCACAGCAGGTCTGCGCAAGCCTGTCGCGGAGCTGTATCCCGCTCACCAGCTCTTGACGGCCTTTGCGGACAGAGGCGTGCCGGCAACGGTGGGTTCCGACGCACACGCGACGAGTGAGGTCGGTTTCGGTATTCCGCTCGCCTACGACGCGATGCTCGCTGCAGGCTACGAGAGAGCGGCGCTGCCCCTGGGCGGCGGCGAAATGAAGTGGGTGACGTTGTGAGCGTGCGCGTTCGCGACATCGAGCTCGCGCTCGCTACCCGCTTCCCGCCCGAGCGTGCCGAGGGCTGGGACCGGGTGGGCCTGCTTGCGGGAGATCCCGAACGAGTGGTGACGGGCGTGATGCTTGCGCTCGACCCCACCCGAGAGGCGATCCGCTCGGCGGTGCGATCGGGCGCGAACGTTCTTGTCACACATCATCCTGCGTTTCTCGAGATGCCCGCGAGCTTGTCACCGGGTCCGGGACCCTCGGGCGTGCTCTTCTCGGCGCTCGACGCGAGCGTTGCTCTCATCAACGCGCATACAAATCTCGACCGAGACGCGGAGGCGCAACGGCTGCTTCCCGAGATGCTCGGCTTGCATCCTCTGAGCCCGCTCGAGCGGGGCCTGCAATCCATGTCGGTCGTCACCGTCTATGCGCCGGTGGGTGCCGAGAGCGCCATCACCGGGGCGATGATCGGTGCCGGCGCGGGTAGGATCGGCGACTACGAAGGGTGCAGCTTCGCCTCGAGGGGAAGCGGCTCGTTCACTCCGTCGCCCTCCTCGCACCCTGCAGTAGGGGAGCCTGGCGCTCCGTCCACGGCCGATGAGGTGCGTATCGAGATGGTGTGCCCGCGGGGCAGCTCCAAGGCTGTCGTTGCCGCGGCTGTCTCGGCTCACCCCTATGAGGAACCACTCGTCACCGTCAGTGAGGTCTCGATCGCTCTAAATGCTGCGAGCATCGGGATGGTGAACGAGGTGGCGCTCGGCAGCTCGCTCACGCTCGAGCGCCTGGCCCGCGTGGCCGCCGAGCGGTTTGGCGCGATGCCACGTGTATGGGGCGACCCCGAATCCCTCGTGAGTCGAGTTGTGACCTCGACCGGTTCTGCCGGGTCGTTCATACCGGACGCGTTGCGTGCCGGCGCGGCCGCTCTCGTTGCCGGCGAGGTGCGCTATCATGACGCGCTGGATGCCGTGGAGAACGGCTTGGCGATCGTAGAGTTGGGTCACGATGTCAGTGAGTGGCCGCTCGTCGCTCTGCTTGAGCGAGCCGTCCGCTCCGTTGCAGGAATAGACCAGGAGTCCGTACGCACCCTCCCTGCCCGACCGGGTTGGTGGGTTCCGGCACCCGAGGGGAACCGATGAGCGAGGCCGCAGCACTTCTCGAACTGCAGGCGATAGACGTGGAGATCATCAGGGCGAAGAAGCGCCTTGACGAGCTTCCCGAAAAGACCGCTATCCTCCAGGCGCGCGCCAAGCTGCGCGAGGTAGCGTTGATGCGTGACAAAGCCGGCATGCTCGTACGCAAGTTGGACGCCGAGCTCAAAGCACGTCAAGACGAGATAGCGACGCTTGCCGAGAAGATCGATGTCGAGCAGAAGCGCGTGATGGAGACGACCGATCACCGCCAGGTCCAGGCGATCACTCGTGAGATGGATGGGCTCCGGCGCCGTACGGACAAACTTGAGATGGAGTCGCTCCAGTACATGGAGCGAGTCGACAAGGCGACCGCGCAGGTCGCACACATTGAAGAGGTACTTGGCCAGCTGGCGGAGAAGGAGACGGCGCTCGTCGACCGCTTCAAGACCGTCGGAGGACAGCTCCAGAAGGAGATCGCCTCGCTTGAGAAGCGCCGCAAGAAGGACGCGGCCCAGTTGTCCGCTGACGTCCTCAAGCGCTACGAGGCGGCACGGGAGTCGAAGGGCGGCGTGGGCGTAGGCAAGCTCGAGGACGTAACGTGTTCGGCCTGTCGCATGTCGCTTCCCGCCGAGCGAATCCAAGACCTGGCCAACGGTCCCGACATCTCCATTTGCCCCCAGTGTCGTCGGCTCATCGTCGTTCGTACGGGAGAGTCCGAGTGACCGGAGCCGTTCTTCGCAGCGATGGTGGTGCGCGGGGTAACCCCGGACCTGCAGGCGCAGGTTTCGTGATTCAGGTTGACGGTGCGACCATCTGTCGCGGCGGCCGCTTTCTCGGCTCGTGTACCAATAACGTTGCCGAGTACGAGGCGCTCATCTGGGGCCTCGAGAACGTCCATGCGCTCGGCCATTCGCGAGTCACCGTCTTCGCCGACAGCGAGCTGCTCGTCAAGCAGATCAACGGCCAGTATCGGGTGAAGAACGAGGGGCTGAAGCCGCTCTTTCTGCGGGCGTTGACGTTGCTGCGCGGTTTCGAGAGCTTCGAGGTGCGGCATGTTCGGCGTGAGTTGAACAAAGAGGCGGACGCTCTGGCCAACGAGGCCATGGACACCAAGTCCTCGGTAGGAGACTACGCGTGCGAACCCGGTGGCGGCAGCCCCTCGGGAACGTTGTTCTAGGAGACATCAGTGGGAACTTACGAACTCACCGTCAAAGGACACTTCGACGCGGCTCACCACCTCTACGGGTATCCGGGTGAGTGCCGCGAGCTCCACGGGCACACGTGGGACGTCGAGGTGACGGTCGTCTCGGCAGATCTGGATGAGATCGGTATCGTCTACGACTTCAAGTCCCTCAAAGCGGATCTGGCCGCCGTCCTCGGCGAATACGATCACGTGCTGATCAACAGCGTCGAGCCGTTCGATGAGATCAGTCCGACCGCGGAGAACCTGGCGAGAGTGATCTGCGAGCGGTTGCAGTCGACGGTGGACTCGCGGGTGAGCGTGAAGGAAGTCGCAGTCTGGGAGTCGCCGATCGCGAAACTCGTCTATCGACCGTAGGATTCCGCGGTCGCACTATCGCTGTGACGAGTTGTGCCGGAGGGGAGGCTCGGCCGAAAGGGCCTGAGCATAGAGTTGTCCCCAAGAAACCTGCGCCCACGGGACTTCGTACTCGATCGGTTTCCCAACGATTCTTACCTCTGAGGCCCGTTCTCCTGTGGCCACCTCGCGGTTTGCCACTTTCCTTCGGGTCCCTCTCGGGCAGCTACCGGTACACCGACTTTCCGAAACCGCTGCGTCCGACTTCTTGGGGACAAGACGTACCTTAGACCTGACGCCGACGGTCGTCAACGGCAATTCTAGAGAAATCTCGTTCTTGCGACTAAAGGTAGAAATGGAACTACCAACGGATTGGAATACGCTCTAAACGGAAGGAGATGCTCTCCAGGGTATTCATCGCGTTGGCGGCTACGGCATCTCTGCCCTAGGATGTGTTCCCGGCACATTTCGGCACGTGTCCAGACAAGGAAACCGATGCCCACCACTACTCTCGAGGAGTATCTCGAGACCATATACAAGCTATCGCGCAACGGCACCGTGCGGCCTACTCAGATCGCCGAGTCCATGGGCGTTTCGGGACCGACGGTCACTGCCACCTTGCGACGTCTAGAGACGCGCGGGCTTGTATCGCGCACCGGTACAGCGGTCGAACTCACCGCCGAGGGCATGTCCCAATCACTCGACGTCGTACGAAAGCATCGCATCGCCGAGCGCTTCCTCGTCGATGTCCTCGGCTTGGATTGGGAAGCGGCTCATGAGGATGCGTGCCTGCTCGAGCATGCGATGTCGTCGCGGATGCTCGAGGCGCTGGAGCGCTATCTCAACAACCCCGAGGTCTGCCCTCACGGCCATCCGATACCCAGTGCGCAGGGTGTCCTTGCCGAACCGTCCGGACAGTCGTTGAGCGACGCGCCTGCGGGGGAGAGCTACACGGTGTTGCGCGTAGCCGAGGACGAGGACGTGCTCGGTTATCTCGGCAAGCGTGGACTCCGGCCGGGGGCGAGCGTGACGATCAGGGACCGTGATGCAGTCGGCGGGATCCTCACGCTCGAGGTGGACGGCGCCTTGGAAGTCCTCTCGCTCGACATCGGCCGACACGTGACGGTCGCGGAGCGCTAGGGCACGCCTTCTCTGCCGTTCGTCAGCTGACGCTTGCCGCCCCTCCATCTGCTCGTGAAATCGAACGTCTGTTCGATATACTTGTCAGTACCGCCACTTAGCATTTGCGGCGACCGACAAGACGCGAGGAGGTGCCCGGTGGGACGAAACACGGCAATCAAACGCTACGACACATCACCGTCTGGGCAGCCTATCGAACTGTTCGAGACGAAGCATGCACGCCTCCCTGTGGTCATGGAGCTCCTCAGAAGTCCCTGGATCGTTCGCGCATCCGACCTTGTGAGCGCCGACGGAACCAGCGCCACCAAGCGTGCCGAGCAGTCTGTCGCGGTCTCATGGGATGCCGAGCGGCAGTACCCAACATCGTTCACGCGCGGCAACCTCCGCTACCGCATCGATGCCGTCGTGCAGATCTGGGCGACGGACCGGGCATGGTGGGACCCGCGACAACGAGTGTCTCGGCGTTACTGGCGAGTACTCGCCCGGGGCGGCGTCTATGACCTGGCCTACGACCGCGAGACCCGCGAATGGGTGCTCGTCGGGATCCAGGACTAGCGAGGACCCAGAGATGTCCTCCGGATTCGTACACCTACACACTCACTCCAACTTCAGCTTCATGGACGGGGCCTGCCCACTCGAAGCTATGGTTACGCGTGCCGCCGAGCTGGGCATGCCGGCACTGGCACTCACCGACCATCAGGGGCTCTCGGGTGCTATCCGCTTCTATCAGGCGTGCAAGAAGGCGGATATTGCGCCCGTCCTCGGGGTCGAGGTCGTTGTCGAGACGGCGGGACTGCTCGGCGAGGAGGCCGATCTGCCACCCGATTCTCGCCTGATTCTGCCGGCGAGGGTCGGCTTTGGCAGGGCTTCGGCTGTCGGTTTCCACCTGACGCTGCTCGCTAAGGACTTTGCCGGCTACCGCAACCTTTGCCGCCTGCTCTCGCGTGCGCATCTGCGCGGTCCGGATATCGACAGTGTCGTCTCACTTACCGATCTCGCACATTTCTCCGAAGGCGTTATCGGACTTTCGGGTTGCGGCAACGGCGAGGCTGCCCGAGCTCTGGCTGCCGGACGTCCCGGACGGGCCCGCACTGCGCTGCAGCGGCTGTCTTCATGTTTTGCGCCCGGCGATTTCTACGTTGAACTCGTTCACCCCATGACAGCGGACGGTCCACGTCTCGTTGCGGGACTCGTCAAAGCGGCTGAGGACCTCGCATTGCCGGTAGTCGCTACCAACAACGTTCACTACCTGCGGGCGAAAGATATGCGCCTGCACGATGTGCTCGCCTCGGCCGGCGCGCGCATGTCGCTGCCCGGGCCCTACGACCGGCCGAACGCAGAGCTCTATCTGAAGTCGCCCACGGAGATGCGCCAGCTGTTCGAGGGGTGCGACCGGGCTTGTGACGCTACCTTGGAGATCGCCGCCCGCTGCCGGATGGAACTGCCCCTCGGCGAGTTCCACTTTCCCTCGGCGGATGTCCCACTCGGCGAGACGCCGTATTCCGTGCTCGCCAAAGAAGCATGGCGCGGGCTGGAGCGACGCTACGCTCCGATGACTCCCGAAGCCATCCGTCGCCTCCAGCACGAACTCGCACTCATCGATCAGATGGGCTTTCCGGAGTACTTCCTCGTCGTGAAGGAGATCGTGGACTTCGCCAAGCGAAGCGGCATCCGCTTCAGCGGCCGGGGAAGCGCCGGAGACTCCATCGTCTCCTACGCGCTCGGCATCACCGATGCGGATCCTATCCGCCACGACCTGCTGTTCGAGCGTTTTCTCAACCCGGAGCGACGACAGATGCCCGACATCGACGTCGACTTCGATTCCGCGCGACGCGACGAGGTCATCGACTTCATCTACAAGCGGTTCGGCCACGAGCACGTGGCGATGGTGGCGACGGTACAGACGACAACTGCACGCTCTGCCGTGCGCGTCGCCGCCCGCTCGTTCGGGATGCCCATCAAAGAGGTGAACTCGCTCTCTCGTCATCTGCCCTGGGTTTCGGCACGCCGGATTCGAGAGGTGCTCGAGAGCTATCCCGAATGCAGGGACCATCCTCTCAAGAATCCCAAGTACGCACAGGTCCTCGAGATCGCCGAGCAGTTCGACGCCACACCCACTCACCTCGGCACCCACCTCGGCGGCTTCATCATCACCAAGGAGCCGATCGCGAGCTGGACGCCGCTGCAGTGGGCCGCCAAAGGCGTTGTGGTCTCTCAGTACGACAAGGACGACGTCGAGGCACTTGGCCTCGTGAAGATGGACATCTTGGGCCTGAGGATGCACTCGGCGATCTCGACCGCAGTTGAACTCGCCCGTGCCCGCGTAGGCGAAGCGGCCGTGCCGGAACCGTTCGAGCTCACCCCTGACGATCCTGTGGTCTACGACATGGTGGCGCGCGCCGACACCGTCGGCATGTTTCAGCTGGAGTCGAGTGGCCAGCGAAACCTCTCCACGCGCCTGAAATCGTCGCGTTTCGAAGACATCATCGCCCAGATATCGCTCTTCAGACCCGGTCCCCTCGAAGCCGAGATGATCACGCCTTTCATTCGACGAAGGCATGGTATCGAGCCGGTCACCGTCCCCCACGAGGCGATGCGCGACTGCCTGAAGGACACCTACGGCGTCATCGTCTATCAAGAGCAGGTGCTGCTTGTCTCAAAGGCGGTCGCGGGTTTCACACTCGCCGAGGCCGACTCGCTCAGGCGCGCGATGACGAAGGGCCGCAGCCGTGAGGAGATGGAGCGCATCCGGGGGCACTTCCTTGAGCGCTCACTCGCGCGCGGTGTCGACTCAGAGGTGGCCGCCGAGGTCTTCCGGCAACTCGAGGGATTCGCCGCTTATGGCTTCAACAAGGCACACGCCGCCTGCTTCGCGGTCGTCTCCTACGCGAGCGCCTGGCTGCGTACCTACTTCCCGGCGGAGTTCGCTGCGGCGATCTTGAACCATGAGCCGATGGGCTTCTACAGCTCGCGGCTTATCGTCAACGACGCCCGTCGCCACGGCATTACCATCTATGCGCCACACGTGAACGCGAGCGAGGCACGCTACACCGTCGAGGACGACGGCCGAGCGATTCGAGTCGGACTCAAAGACGTGCACGCAATGACCACACGCCTGCTCGATACGATTCCGCGCGAGCGTGAGGTTCGCCCGTTCCGGGATCTCGCTGACTTCCTGCGCCGCACGCGAGCTGAGTCGCCCGCCTGCGAGTCGCTCATACGGATCGGGGCGCTCGACGGGCTCGGCATCACTGAAGAGGGAAGACCCCCGACCCGTGACGAGCAGCTTGTGCTGCTGCCCGAACTCAAGGCAGTGCTCGCACGCGAAGGGGTCGCCGGCGACGACACGCTGTGTCTTGCGCCCGCTCCCACCCGCGCTCCGGAGGACGCTACGCATCCGAGCGGGTGGAGCCCGGTAAGGCGTCTCTCGGCAGAGCTGGAACTCGTCGGCCTGTCGCTCACCGACCATCCGCTCGCGCTCGCCACCGAAGACCTCGAAGCTCGTGGCGTGACATGGGCGGCGAAGTTGAGAGACCTGCCCGACCGCAGCAAGGTGCGGGTTGTTGGCGTGCGCGAGCGCGCTCAGACCCCGAGAACGCGCTCGGGCAAGCGAACCTGCTTCTTGACGCTCGAGGACCCGACCGGTCTGCTCGACGCGGTCGTCTTTGAAGACGTCCTGAACCGGGTTGGTGACGTCATCGTCAAGCACCGTGCCTATCTGATCGACGGCACGCTGCAAAACAACCCGGAACGCGGGCTCGCCATCGTCGCCGACAACGTTCAGCCCTACGTCGTCCGGACGTCAGCCGGAACGCCGGTCCGGATGCGCCGAGGGGTAGCGAGTGGACCGATGGGACCTGCCTTAGGTGGCGCCGGTGCCCCCGAAGAGGCGAGCTGGGAGGACGCCGAGACATACATGACCGAAGCCAGCGGCTTCTCAGTCGCCGTCGACGAGAGCGCCTCCTACAAACGCGGGACATCGAGACCCGCGAAAAGCTAGGCTGCGGGGGCAGGGGCGAGGGCCGCAGCGAGCGCCAAACGCCCCAAAGCGAGCGAAGGTCCTCGCCCCTGCCCTCACGACGACTGGATCACTCGGCAATCCCTGGTGTGTCGCTGATCTCCTCGACGGAGTCGATCTCGATCTCAGGACCCGCCATGCGTATCGACGCGCCGTCGAGCTTCTTGCCGGTGACGAATATCTGCTTGCCCTCGAGCGGCTTGAGCTCCTGCTCGAACTCGGAGCCGTTCGCGATGACGGCTACGGTCTCGCCAACGTTTCCCTCGGACTCGGTGCCGCCGGTGATGAGCCAGAAGCCGCCCTCCAGCTCGCTCCACTCGAGAGTGCCGACGGCTTGGGCCGTGCCGTCCTCGAGCTCATACAGGCCGGGCGCGAGGCGTAGGCCACTGGCGGGCGGCGCCACCGACTCGGAAGGGGTTTCGCTCTCCGGCACAGGAGCAGAAGGATCGCCGCCGGTGCATCCCGAGATAAGCAGCGCGAAGAAGAGCAGGGCCGTACCTGCGATGACGACTGCACGAGTCCGTGTCTCCATGGGTCGCTCCTTCGGTGAGCTGTGTGGGTGATGTTCCTTGGACGTTGTCACGGCGGTCACGGTTCGCATCTAGTCATCATCAGGGGTTTCCGTGGACTTTCGCATCCTTCCCGGATGCATGAGATCGCGCCCGAAGCGCACGGCGTCATCGCCGAACTTCTCTCGGACGGCATCGATTCCTCTGACGAGTTCGCCCCGCGGTGCTGCGGGTCGACCGGCAGCTGCGGCCTCCTCAGCCTCGAATGAGAGCTGCTCAGAGCGTTCATCGAAGCCGGAGACTCCAACACCCAGAAGGCGCACGCCCACCCCGGGCGTCCAGACGCTGTGCACCAGTGCCCGAGCGATCGGTGCGAACTCGATCTCATCATCGGTAGGCGACGAAAGGCTCTTCTGAACGGTCTTGGTGGTGAAGTCGGAGAAGCGGATCTTGATGGTCACGGTCCTGCCGGCCATCGCCTTGCGCCGCAGACGCTGACCGACCTTGGCCGCGAGCATGTCGATGACCGCGTCGATCTCTCCCGCGTCTCGCACGTCGCTCGCGAACGTCCGCTCATTGGAGACCTGCTTCGCAGGGTCGTTCGCGTGCACCGTCCGCCCGTCGATACCGCGCGCCCTCAGAACCACACCCGGTCCGTGAGAGCCGAGAACCTCGCGAGCCGTCTCATCGTCGAGCCGCGCGAGCTGACCCAGGGTCCGAATTCCCATCAAGGCGAGGCGCTCGGCGGTCTTGGGTCCGATGCCGCTCATGTCCCGAACCGGCAGGGGAGCGAGGAAATGCGCCTCATCCCCGGGGCACACGACGGTCAGCCCGTCAGGCTTATCGTGGTCAGACGCGATCTTCGCGGTCGTCTTGGTCGCGGCGACGCCGACGGATGCGGTGATGCCCAACTCCGCGACGCGTCGGCGGATGCGCCTTGCGATCGCGACGGGATGCTCGGTGGAGTGCTCGCCGGGCGTCACGTCGAGAAAGGCCTCGTCGATCGAGAGCGGCTGAACGTGAGGGCTCTCGGTACGGAAGATATCGAACACCAGCGCAGACATCTCTCTGTAGCGCGCGAAGGTGCCGTGCACCCATATTGCGTCGGGGCACAGGACTGCGGCTCGCGCGGAGGGCATTGCGCTTCTGACGCCGAACCGCCTCGCTTCGTAGCTGGCGGTCGAGACGACCCCTCGCCGCCCAGGATCGCCACCCACGATCACGGGCTTGCCGCGCCACTCCGGATGGTCGAGCTGCTCCACGGCGGCGAAGAACGCGTCGAGGTCGACGTGCAGGATGGCCCGACCCTTCCAAGGCTGGTTCTCGCAGGGATGTAGCGGTTCTTCGGACATGCTCCGAGTGTACCGTCCGACCCTGTCGCGCACACGGGAGATCGGGAATCGGCAGGTACAATAGGCGCACCCATTCAAGAGCCCCACACGAGGGAACCCAATTGCTCATCGGAGCGCACGTCTCAGTCGCCGGTGGTTATCAGAACGGGCTCGAGTACGGAGCTTCGGTCGGTGCCGAGTGCATTCAGTTCTTCGCCAAGAGTCC
>DATHUB010000032.1:0-2599 GCA_035462695.1 Coriobacteriia bacterium
GGGACAATGACGCCGCTGTCGACATGGGCAAGGTCAGCTCCGTGCCGATCGTCGGGCGGGTCGCCGCTGGACAGCCGATTCTCGCAGCCGAAAACATCGAGGAGACACTCCCCCTCCCAACCGAGTTCTCTGGTGAGGGCACGTTCATCCTGCGGGTGCGCGGGGAGTCGATGATCGATGCGGGGATCCTCGACGACGACTTCGTTGTCGTGCGGCAGCAGAACCACGCTAGCAACGGAGACGTCGTTGTCGCGATGATCGAGGATGAAGCGACCGTGAAGACGTTCTACCGCGAGTCGGACCGCATTCGTCTGCAGCCTGAGAACTCGACGATGGATCCGATCTACAGTCGTGATGCCGAAGTGATCGGTAAGGTCGTCGCGCTCTTCCGGCGCATCTAGAAGGCCTTCGCTTCGGCCTAGTCGCGGACGGTTGCCTCGGCTTCTGCTTCGGCCGGGAACGGTTTGAACTGAACGGCCACTTCCGAGGATGCCCTTAGGACGAGATGCGTTCCCGCGTCCGTGTGGTGTTCAGAGATGATCTGCGCCCGCTCGTGAGCCAGCTGCACGAGATCCCCTCGCGTGTACGGAACGAGTGCGGACACGAGGACAGATCCCCGAGCCGCCTCTTCCGCAATCCGCGTCACCAGCTCCTCGATGCCTTCGCCGGTCAGTGCCGAGACGAACGCGGCCTCTGGGTAGCGGCGCTTCAGCAGCCCGATCTCATCCGCGCCCAGGGAATCGACCTTGTTGAGCACCACGACATTGGGCGTGGTGTGCGCACCAATCTCCCCGAGCACCTCTCGGACAGCCTGCATCTGTGCCTCACGCTGAGGTGCTGAGGCATCCGTCACGTAGAGCAAGAGGTCGGCTTCGGTCACCTCGTCGAGGGTCGACTTGAACGCTTCGACCAATCCGTGAGGAAGCTTGTTGATGAAGCCGACCGTGTCGGTCACCGTGATCTGTCTGCCCTCGGGAAGATCGAGACGCCTCGTGGTCGAGTCGAGGGTTGCGAACAGCATGTCTGCCGACAGCACACCTGCGCCCGTGAGGGCGTTCAGCAGGGTGGACTTGCCGGCATTCGTGTAGCCGACAAGGGCTACCCGGAAGATGCCGGAGCGTGCTCTGCGCTTGCGCTGCAACTGGCGCTCGTTGGAGACCGCTTGGAGCAGCCGCCGCAGCTCCGCGATGCGACGTCGGGCCATTCGGCGGTCAGTCTCGAGCTGAGACTCACCTGCGCCGAACCTCGTGCCGCGTCCGCCGCCCAGGCGCTCTCGCTCGAGGTGGCCCCACATTCCGCGGAGGCGAGGTAGCACGTACTCCTGCTGTGCGAGCTCGACCTGCAGCTTGCCCTCGCGCGTCGATGCGTGCATGGCAAAGATTTCCAGAATGAGGGCCGTTCGATCGATGACGCGCGTCTCGGGCAACAGCTTCTCGATATTGAGTTGTTGTGACGGCGTGAGTTCGTCGTCGAAGATCACGAGGTTCGCCTGGACGCTCTTCGCCGTCTCCGCTACCTCTTCGGCCTTGCCTGACCCGATGAAGGTGCGAGGGTTGGGGCGGTCCAATCGCTGGGTAACGACCGCGGCAACGTCCACGTCTGCGGTGTCGGCGAGTCGCTCGAGCTCGGCGATCGATTCTTCGATCGGCCAATCGTCCCTCTCCCGGTCGATGCCGACGAGCACCGCGATATCGCGGTGCTCGAGACGGTCTTCACCAGTTTCGGGATATCTGCGCTGTTGTGGAGTCACTCGTTGTTTGTGCCCTTACAGGGAGTTCTTGATGCGCTCGATCGCGGCTTCAAGTCGGTCGTCCGGGGTCGTGAGGGAGATGCGTATGTAGCCCTCGCCGCTCGGGCCGTAGGAAGATCCGGGCGCGACGATGACGTTCGCCTCTTCGAGGATCTTCTCGGCGAAGCTTGCCGAGGTGTACCCCTCCGGGACCTTGGCCCAGACGTAGATCGTCGCGACCGGCTTGAACGGGACCTCGATGCCGATTTTGCCGAGCGCGTCGAGCACGAGGTCACGGCGGCGCTGGTACAGCGCGTTCAGCGCGGCGAGCTCGGCCTCCTGCTCGCCGAGCAAAGCCTCGATCGCGGCGTCCTGTACCGCCGTGAAGACGCCGGAGTCGATGTTGCTCTTCACGACGCCGAGAGCCTTGATGGCCTCCTTGTTGCCGGCGGCGAATGCGACACGCCAGCCGGTCATGTTGTACGCCTTCGAGCAGCTGAACAGCTCGATGGCGACATCCTTCGCGCCCGGTCGCGCGAGGAAGCTCGGGGCACGGTAGCCGTCGAAGCCGATCTCCGAGTAGGCGTTGTCGTGCACGATGAGCAGGTCGTGCTCCTTGGCGAACGCGATCGCGCGGTCGAAGTACTCCACCGGCGCGACGGCCGATGACGGGTTGTTCGGGTAGCTCAGGAACATCATCTTCGCGCGCTTGAGCACGTCGGCAGGGGTGGATTCGAAGTCGGCGAGCCAGCCGTTCTCCGCGTTCATCGGCATGTAGTGCGTCTCGCCTCCGACGAGCACGCCGCCGGAGGTGTAGACCGGGTAGCCGACGCCCGGCACGAGCGTGACGTCACCGGGATCCACGTAGGC
>DATHUB010000033.1:0-3135 GCA_035462695.1 Coriobacteriia bacterium
AGGTGCCACGTTTCTGACGCGCGCCCAAGCTGAATGGCACCGCATTGGCCAGGCAATGGATGCCCTCCGGGGGGAGAACGCATGACACGCTCGGCGTCCGACACCATCGAGCTCTACCTGTCCGCGTTTCGATCGGAACTCAGCTCGGCGGGTGCCGAGGACGCCGACGACCTTGTCGCCGAGATCCGTTCGCTGCTCACCGAGGCCGCCGGCGACGACCCTGAGGCCGCCGCGGATGAAATCAAGCGCCTGGGGGAGCCGGCGGAACTCGCGCGCGGCATCTTGGCAGAGCGAGGGCTCGATCCCGCCTCGGGCGTTTCCCCCGGCGTGTGGTGGCGGCTCGGTATCGCTGCCCCCCTCGACATCGCCATCGGGCTGGCGCTTCCGCTCGCGGCCGCCCTTCCCCTCTACGTCGCGGCTTGGTTCGGCCAGCCGCGCGTTGCGAGCGTCGTGATTGCGATTGCCCTGGGCGTCGCAGCGATGGCGTGGCCGTTCTTCATCTGGCGCCCGTGGAGGCGGGGAGGACGAACGCTGAGTCCTGGCATGACGCTCACGGGTCTGGCCGTGGTCCGCGCCCCGGGCTTCTGGCGTCTCGTGCGTATCGATGAGTTGCGCGCGATGGGCTTCACGCCGCGCCGTCGCGTGCTACTGGCCGCGCTGACCGCCGTCGTCGCCGTCGCGATGCTCGCGGGCGCGACATTCGTCGGATTCGATGTGGGTGGCTCTTGGCTCGCCGAGGCGGCGATCGCGGCCGAATTCTCCGGGCGGACACCGGGCGGAGGCGTCGCACTCGAGACGCAGCTCCAGAGCGTCGTCGAGCAGGTGTACATAGGGCTCATGGGGGTCGAAGGGTCATCCCAGAGCACATCACTCGCGCACGTCTCACCCGAGGCAACTGAGCGCCTGGAGCCGCTCTGGCAGCGAATCGAGCAGAAGGGCATCCGCGCTGTGCGCGTCGTGTCCCCCGTGCAGATCGCGCCGGGCGTCTACCGATTTGAGGTGCAGGAGTTCACCGAGCCGGAAACGTCGGGTTCAAAGCCTGTCGGGTCATCGACGTTCACGCTGGGCCAGCGTCAATGGCTACGCGCGGACGGCGCCGGCTCCGACTGGGCAGTCGTCGCCATCGATGTGGGGGCCGCGCAAGGCGCGGAGTGATTCGGAGCCCCTACCAGATGTGCGCCCTCAGCTCGTCGCCCCGAACCATCGGCGAGCCCTCGGCAATCCCAAACGCGGCGGCGAACGCCGGCAGGTTCGCGAGCGGGCCGTTCACGCGGAAACGCGCGGGCGAGTGCGGATCCACGTTCACGAGGAGCCGCGTGTACTCGTCGGTCACGTTGATGCGCCACACGCTCGCGTACGACAGGAAGAAGCGCTGCTCGGGCGTAAGTCCGTCGACGAGCGGAGCCGTGCCGCCGAGTGACTCGAGCAGCGCGGCGTAGGCGACTCGAAGGCCGCCGAGGTCGGCGATGTTCTCGCCGAGGGTGAGGCGGCCGTTCACGTGCAGGTCGTCCGCGACCTCGTAGCCGTCGAACTGCTCGACGATTATCTGAGCGCGCCGGTCGAACTCGGTGCGGTCCTCCTCGGTCCACCAGTTGCGAAGCGATCCCTTGGCGTCGAACTGGCTGCCGCGGTCGTCGAAGCCGTGGGTGATCTCGTGCCCGATCACGGCGCCGATCGCTCCGTAGTTCACCGCGTCGTCGGCGTCCGCGTAGAAGAACGGCGGCTGCAGGATGCCGGCCGGGAACACGACCTCGTTGAGCAGTGGGTGGTAGTAGGCGTTGACCGAGTGGGCGGCCATCTCCCACTCGGACTTGTCGACGGGCTCGCCGAGTCGCCCCACCTCCCGGTCGTACTCGAAGGCGGCGCTGCGCATCCGGTTCTCGACGTAGGCGCCGCGCTCGATGGCGAGGCCCGAGTAATCGCGCCACCTGTCCGGGTAGCCGATCTTGTAGGAGAAGCCCGCAAGCTTCACGAGTGCCTCGGCCTTGGTGGCCTCGGTCATCCAGTCGGCGTCTCGAATCGACTGCCCCATCGCCGACAACAGGTGGTCGACCATCTCCTCGCAGCGCTTCTTCGCGTGCTCGGAGAAGGTCGCGTCCACGTAGAGCTGGGCGACGAGTTCGCCCACGTCGGACGTAGCCGCGTCGAGCACTCGCTTCCACCGCGGCCGCAGTTTCTGCTGTCCGCCGAGGGTGCGCCCGTAGAAGTCGAACGCTTCGTCTTCAAAGGCGGGCGCGAGCGAGGACGCGTACGAACGGATGAGGTGCCAGCGCAGGTAGTCTTTGAGCGTCGCTACGGGGGTCTCGGCAAGGGCGGTGTCGAGTGCCGAGAAGAAGCCAGGATTGTCGATGTTGACGGTCGGCGAGGTGACGCCGAGAGCCCCGACGTACGATCTGAGGCCGAAGTCCGGCATGAGTTCGTCGAGTGCGGAGACGTCGAAGCGGTTCATCGTGAGTTGCACGTCGCGCAGCTTCTCGGCCGTGTAGGACGCCTCGGCAAGCCGGGTCTCGAACGCGAGAATCCGCTCAGCGGCGCCGGCGGCATCGCGCTCGGGCTGACCGAGGTTGCGGAGCTGCTTCGCGATGTGCGCGGCGTACGCGCGACGAAGCTCAACCGAGCGCTCGTCGTCGCGCGTGTAGTAATCACGTTCGGGCAGGCCGAGTCCGCCTTGGCCGACGTAGACGAGATAGGCGTCGGCGTCCTCGAAGTCGGAGGAGATACCGAGCGAGTGGAGCGTGCCTACGCCATATCGCTGCAGTCCGACGGAGATGTCCTTGACGTCAGCCACCGACGCAACGGCGTCAATACGCTCGAGGAACGGACGCAGCGGTCCGACGCCGGCGGCGGCGATCGAGGCCTCGTCCATTGCGGCGGCGAAGTAGTTGCCGACCATCAGCCGAGGGGTGCGCTGCAGTCCCGGATCGGCGGCCGCGTCTTGCAGCAACCGGTGCAACAACTCCTGGTTACGCTCGTTCACCTCGTGAAAGGCGCCCCACGAGCCGTACTCGGGCGGGACTGGATTCGCATCGAGCCAGCCGCCGTTGACGTAGCGGTAGAAGTCGTCGGACGCGGACACAGTGGCATCGAAAAGCGAGGTGTCGATGGGGCGAGGGGCGGCGCTCACGGCGGTCTCCT
>DATHUB010000034.1:0-5166 GCA_035462695.1 Coriobacteriia bacterium
AGGGCATCCTCGGAAGTGGCCGTTCAGTTCAAACCGTTCCCGGCCGAAGCAGAAGCCGAGGCAACGGTCCGCGACTAGGCCGAAGCGAAGGCCTTCTAGATGCGCCGGAAGAGCGCGACGACCTTACCAATCACTTCGGCGTCACGACTGTAGATCGGCTCCATCGTCGAGTTCTCAGGCTGCAGACGAATGCGGTCCGACTCGCGGTAGAAGGTCTTCACGGTCGCTTCATCCTCGATCATCGCGACAACGACGTCTCCGTTGCTGGCGTGGTTCTGCTGCCGCACGACAACGAAGTCGTCGTCGAGGATCCCCGCATCGATCATCGACTCGCCGCGCACCCGCAGGATGAAGGTGCCCTCACCGGAGAACTCGGTTGGGAGGGGGAGTGTCTCCTCGATGTTCTCGGCGGCGAGAATCGGCTGTCCAGCTGCGACCCGCCCGACGATCGGCACGGAGCTGACCTTGCCCATGTCGACAGCGGCGTCATTGTCCCGGAAATCCAGAACTTCCAGGGCGCGCGGCTTTGACGGGTCGCGCCTGATGAAGCCCTTCACCTCAAGGGCAGCAAGGTGCGAGTGCACGGTCGAGGACGACGACAGACCGACCGCCTCGCCGATCTCCCGAACGCTCGGCGGATAGCCGCGGCGGTGTATCTCCGCGCGAATGAAGTCAAGTATCTGCTGCTGGCGCCGCGTGAGTTCGTGCTGGTACGCCATGCCGTCCTCCCACCATCGAACATCTGTGCGTCCAGTGTAGACGCGCCTTCAGCCGCATGCAAACACGCGTTCGCTTTCGGCTTGCAATCGAACGTACGTTTGGTATCATCGGTATCGAACACACGTTCCCTTACGCGGGCTCTCAATGTCAGACCCCCCGCGTACCGTCGAGTTGAAGCCAGACGGAGGAGGATCTGATGACGAATCACTCACAGCGGGGTTCCCGGATCAGGGCGGCGCAGGCACGTCCCGTGCGTACTATCGAGACGGCGCTCGTTCTGCTAATCATCGTCGCCCTGTTCGCGGTCGCTTGGTTGTCGGGCCGGCCAGGGGGATTGAGCAGTCTCGAGACACAGCGCGTCCGTGTACGAGGAGGCGACAGCCTGTGGTCGCTTGCCTCCGAGCATCGGATCCCCGGCAAGACCACGGCCGAGACGGTGGATGTGCTCGTCGACCTCAATGGCCTCACGGGCTCGACCCTCGTGGCCGGAACCGTCGTTCACGTTCCTCTGGCCGCCGAGGAGTCTGCAGACCGCATGGTGGCTGCCCGCTAGGGTCCTCCCAAGCACGCCTTCAGGTCGCACTTTCCGACTGTTCACGCGCGCGCGTGTTGAAGCCCCATATCTTGTGTGCTACGGTGAGGCGCAGCCTAGATATAGGGGTGAGGCAATGCGCTGTCCGTTCTGCGGTCATGATGAGACCAAGGTCGTAGACTCCCGGATGTCGGAGTCTCAGGACGCCATTCGCCGGCGACGCGAGTGCCTAAGCTGCGCGGAACGTTTCACTACCTATGAGCGCCGCGAGGAGATGCCGCTCATGGTCGTGAAGAAGGATGGGACGCCCGAGCCGTTCGACCGAGGAAAGCTTCTGCGAGGGCTGTTGGTGGCCACAGCGAAGCGCGGCGTTCCCGTCGAAAGACTTGAAGGGCTCATCGACGACATCGAGTCGCAGCTGCACAACGAGTTTCGCTACGAAGTCGAGAGCCAGCAGCTGGGCGACATGGTGCTCATGCGTCTCAAGGACCTCGACAAGGTGGCGTACGTACGTTTCGCCTCGGTCTACAAAGAGTTCCAGGACCTCGACGAGTTCACTTCCGAACTCAAGGGGCTGAGCTAGGCCGGTTCGGCGCACGAGATCTAGTCAATCGGGTCCATGGTTCCGCGCGAGTCATGGAGGGGTGAAAGGGTGGGGGGCGAAGTGAGGCTTGCCGTTAAGCGGCTCGATATCTCTCTGCCCCTTCCCCGTTATGCGCACCCCGGCGATGCCGGCCTCGATCTATACGCCGCCGAGGACCTCACGCTTGCGCCGGGACACCGGGCCCTCATCGCGACCGGCATTGCGGTGGCGATTCCTGAAGGCCATGCCGGCTTCGTCCAGCCCCGAAGCGGACTCGCGCTGAGGCACGGCCTCTCACTGGTCAACACGCCCGGGCTCATCGACAGCCACTACCGCGGCGAGATCAAGATCATCGCCGTGAATCTCGACCACTCCACACCCATCGAGATACGCAAGGGCGACAAGATCGCACAGCTCGTCGTGCAGCGCGTTGAGAATTGCGAACTCGTAGAAGTCGACGACCTCGACCCGACCGAGAGGGGGGAGGGGGGCTTTGGCAGCACGGGTAGCTGAGGGACCGCGCGTACGAGTAGCGGCACTCATGATTCACGACGGCAAAGTCGTCCTCGTCCGTCATCGTGCCGGATCGGCAACCTACCACCTGCTCCCGGGCGGGGGAGTCGACTATCGCGAGACGGTCGAGGACGCGCTGTCCCGAGAGGTGCTAGAGGAGACGGGGCTCGAAGCGCGGCTGGTGCGCCCCCTATTCATCAACGACACAATCGATCCCTCGGGCTCACGGCACGTCGTGAACCTGACATTTCTCGCAGAGATCACCGGCGGCCGGATCACGGACAGGCCTGCTGACCGACGGGTGGAGGCGGTCGAGCTCGTCGCGTTGGAGCAGCTGGCCGACCTGGATCTGCGCCCGCCGCTCGCTCCATACCTGCTCGAAGCGTTCTCAGAGGGCCTGGAGAGTGCCACCACGCGATATCTCGGGTCGATCTTCTCGGCGGCCCGTGAGTCATGAGTTACATAAGACTTTGGACGCGAGAGAGCGACGAGGGAGGTGTAGCGGCGGACTTCATGTAGATGTGAGGAACCGTACCCGCTTGTTTGGCTTGCAAGGAACGACTGAGAGGTGAATGCATGGAGGGCTTCTTCAAGTTCGCCGAGCGTGGAACCGACCTGCGTACTGAACTGATCGCAGGCATAACCACGTTCCTGACGATGGCCTACATCGTCTTCGTAAACCCAGGCATCCTGTCGGCGGCCGGCGTGCCGTTCGAAGGTGCTGCAACCGCTACCGCAATCGGTGCCGCACTCATGTGCGTTGCCATGGGCCTGATCAGCAACCGTCCGCTCGCGCTCGCCTCAGGCATGGGCCTGAACGCCGTTGTGACCTTCTCAATCATCGGCTTTCAGCAGGCGAATGTACCGTGGCAGGTCGGTATGTCGGTCATCTTCGTCGAGGGCCTCATCATTTTGGTACTGGTGCTGACCGGCCTGCGCGAGGCCGTCATGCACGCGATCCCACTGGACCTGAAGCGGGCGATCGGTGTCGGCATCGGTCTGTTCATCACACTTATCGGGCTCATCGAGGGTGGCATCATCACCCCAAATGCGGCGACTGTCGTGTCGCTGGGCAGCTTCACGTCGCCGTACGTCTGGGTCACCCTCATCGGGTTGTTCTCGATCCTGGCCTTCATGGCGCTGAAGGTGAAGTGCGACATCCTCTGGGGCATCTTGGTCGCGACCATCGCAGCTCTGGCTCTTGGAGTCACCGAGCTTCCGGGAGCAGTCGTCGCCCCGCTCAACTTCTCGACCTTCTTCGCCCCGTTCCAGCAGGTCGAGGGCGGGCTTGCGGTCCTGCAGATCTTCACTCCCGCGCTGCTGTTCGCCGTCTTTGCGGTCATGCTCTCGGACTTCTTTGACACGATGGGCACGGTCATCTCAGTCGGCGAGCAGGCCGGATTCACCGACGCCGAGGGCAACGTCCCCGGCGTACGGAACATCCTGCTGGTCGACTCGGCTGCCGCGGCAACCGGCGGTCTCTTGGGCGCAAGCTCGATCACGACGTACATCGAATCTGCCGCCGGTGTCGCCGAGGGTGGCCGTACCGGCCTCACCCCGATCATCACCGGCGTACTGTTCGCGGTAGCGGCATTCTTCTCGCCGATCGTCGCGATGGTTGGCGGCGGCTATCCAGTCGAGAACTCCGCGCGTTTCGGGAGCTTCGCCGGTAGCGGCTTCGCCGTCCCGGAAGGCACCAGTTTCGTAGCATTCCCGATCACCGCGGGTGCGCTCATCATCGTCGGCTTCCTGATGATGCGTACCGTGCGCGAAATCGCGTGGGACGACCTCGAGGAAGCCTTCCCGGCGTTCCTGACCATCGTCGGGATTCCGCTGACCTACAACATCAGCTGGGGTATCGGGCTCGGCTTCATCAGCTACGTGGTCATCAAGCTCTTCCATCGCAAGGCGAGCGACATTCATCCGCTCATGTGGGTCGCATCACTCGCATTCCTGGCTGCATTCCTCCAGGAGCCGATCGTAAAGCTCCTGGGAGCCTAAAGAAGCAATCGAAGGGCTCCGGCGCTCAGCCGGGGCCCTTCTCCTGACACGGAAAAGGAGGGTGGTAGTGGCAGCTAGCCAAGGCGTAGTACAGACCGACGAGAGGCTGCCTCTCGTACGCGCGATCCCGCTGTCGTTCCAGCATCTGATGGCGATGTTCGGCGCAACGGTGCTTGTGCCGATTCTCACGGGCCTTGACCCCGGAGTCGGCCTCATGACTTCGGGCATAGGAACGATCCTGTACCTCATCTGCGTGCGGAACAAGATCCCGAGCTATCTCGGATCCAGCTTCGCGTTCATCGCACCGCTTATTGCCGTCGGCGGTGGACCTGGCGGGCAGAACATCCCCGCGGCCCTCGGAGGTCTCGTCGCAGCCGGCGTTGTCTACATGGTCGTCGCTGGCATCGTCAAGATGTTCGGGACCAAGTGGCTCAACAAGGTGCTGCCGCCGGCGCTCGTCGGCGCAGTCGTCATCGTCATCGGACTGGGGCTTTCTGCAGTCGCTGTGAAGATGTCACTGTTCCCGATGGCCGATCCCGCCAACGGCGTGGATCTCAAGTCGGTGGCGGCCGCAGCACTCACGCTCGGCGCCGCGATTGCCTTCTCGAGCTTCTTCAAAGGCTTCGCCAAGACGATTCCGGTCCTTCTGGGCATCATCGTCTGCTTCGTGGCTTCGATCTTCATGGGCCTCGCGAACTTCGATGCCGTCACACAGGCGGCCTGGATCGGCCTGCCGAAGCTGACGTTCCAGCATCTGATGGCGATGTTCGGCGCAACGGTGCTTGTGCCGATACTCACGGGCCTTGACCCCGGAGTC
>DATHUB010000035.1:0-4233 GCA_035462695.1 Coriobacteriia bacterium
CTTCTCGCCGTGGATGCGAGGAGCAAGGAGTCGGTGAAGGCGGTACTTCTCGGGCTGCTGTACAAGATCGTCGAAAGCATGGCCTAGCGAGTGGAGGCGCGGACCTACATCCTTGCTGCGCTACTGCTCTCGGTCATCATCGTGATGCTGCTCCTCGCATTGCGTTTGTTGCGACTTCAGCGCAAGGCCGATGAAGAGTCGGTGATGCTTGACCAGCGCCTCGGAGATGTCGTTCCGGCTGCCGACACTGCCGACGCTGCCGTAGATCCCCCCGCGCCGCTGCGTACGACGCTCCCGAGCGGAAGCGACACCCCACCGGTGCCGCCGGTTCTCGAGATCGAGTTTCCGCAGCTTGCCGAGCACATCGATAGCGCGCGGGAGGTACCGCTGTTGCCCGCCCCAACTGAGGATTCGGGCTGCGAACGGCGCGAGTACGCCATGCACACCCCCGTGGAGATTTGGTTCGGCGACGCGCGGGTGGGCGTCAGAGACGGCACACAGACGTCCCGACACTTCCGCAAGTACGCCGACAGGCTTCTAGCCGACCTTAAAGCAGCCCAAGAAGCGACCCGATAACTCTGAGTGAGTCGTGACAGACGTCACGGCGAACCAGGGGCGACTTCTTGGCGCGACCGCGCATCGCCCTGCATCAGCGTAAGGACGGCAGGTGGCGGAAGCAGGTCAGCGGCTCGGCCAGCTCCTTGTGAGGGCCGGCATCATCAGCGACAGCCAGCTTAACGACGCCCTCGAGGTGTATCGCGCCACGGGGAGTCCGCTTGGACGCGTCCTGGTCGATCTGGGCTACGCCTCACAGGGAGCGATTCTCTCGGTGATGGCGAAGCAGATCGGCATCGAGTACATAGACTTCAGCGATCGCCCACCCGAGATGACCGCCGTTGCGACGGTTCCAAAGGACCTGGCGGAGCGGTATACGCTGATGCCAGTCTCGATCACCGATCACACCTTGCTCGTCGCCATGGCCGACCCTCAGAACGTCCTCGCGCTCGACGATCTCCGCATCATCACCGGCTTCGAGATCAAGCCCGCGATCTCAACGAAAGACGACATCGTTGCGGCGATCAACGAGTTCTACAAAGTCGCCGAGCACTCCGAGGACGACGCGTTCATCGGGACGGACCTGCTTGGCAAGGACGAGCTTGCCGAGCTGACTGACATCACCTCCGAGGCACCCGCGGTCAAGCTGGTCAACTTCATCATTCAGAAGGCCGTCTCGGACCGAGCGTCGGACATCCACATCGAGCCGCAGGAGAATGATCTGAGAGTGCGGTTTCGAGTAGACGGCGTGTTGCATGAAGTCATGCGAAGCCCGAAGTCTACTCAGGCGTCGCTCATCAGTCGTTTCAAGATCATGGCGGAGATGGACATCGCTGACTCGCGCCGTCCCCAGGACGGGCATTGCGCGGTCACGATGGGGAACCACCGGATGGACTTTCGTGTCTCAACACTGCCGACGGTTTACGGAGAGCGTGTGGTACTGCGTATTCTGCGCACCGACTCGATCCTGCTACAGCTTTCGGACTTGGGATTCCTTCCATCTGCGCTTGACCGTTTTCAGGCGTCGTTCACGAAGCCGTACGGTGCCATCCTCGTAACCGGTCCTACGGGCTCGGGCAAATCGACGTCGCTGTATGCGGCGATCAACGTGCTCAATGATCCCGCGCGACACATCATTACCGCCGAGGATCCAGTGGAGTACCGGCTCCCCGGCGTCAATCAGTGTCAGATCAACCACAAGGCGGGGCTAACATTCGCTCGGGCACTTCGCTCGTTTCTGCGTTGCTCGCCAGACATCATCCTGGTCGGCGAAATCCGTGACGCTGAGACCGCGCAGATTGCGATTGAGTCCGCCCTCACGGGCCACCTGGTGCTATCGACCCTCCACACGAACGACTCTTCGAGCGCGGTGACGCGGCTCATCGAGATGGGCGTCGAGCCCTTCTTGGTCTCGTCTGCGGTCGACTGCGTGCTCGCACAGCGGCTCGCCCGCCGATTGTGCCCGGACTGCAAGCAGGAGTGGCGGGCCAAGAAGGAGGTGCTCATCGAGGCAGGCTTCGCTGCCGATAACCTCCCTGAGACTATCTTCCGCGCTACCGGCTGCAAGAAATGCGGCAATACGGGCTACCGGGGGAGAGTCGGCGTGCACGAAGTGCTGATGATGTCCGAGGAGATCAGCCGCCTGTGTGTGGAGGAGGCGACCGCTGAAGACATCAAGCGCTTGGCTATGGAGCAAGGGATGCTCACGCTGCGGCAGGACGGGCTGGAGAAGGTTCGGTTGGGTCAGACGTCGATCGAGGAGATCGTGCGCGTCATCGTTTAGGGCGCGACCAGGGGCTTTGAAGGAGTCACAATGGCAACATTCGTGTACACGGTTCGCGATCGGGCCGGCCGCATCGCAAAGGGCAAGCTCGAGGGCGACAGCAAGGCAGCCGTCCAGTCGAAGCTCACTCAGATGGGCTACATCATCCTCGAGCTTCAGGGCCAAAGCGGACTCTCTGGCTCCCTGAACATGACGTTCGGCACTGGGGTCAAAACGAAGGACGTGACGATCTTCGCCCGTCAGTTCTCGACGATGATCAACGCAGGCCTCTCTCTCACGAAGTGCCTGAGCATCCTTGGAGCGCAAACCGAAAACACATACCTGCGAGACATAATCGCCCAGCTCGGGAAGGACGTCGAAGCAGGCCAGTCTCTCTCGGACTCACTCGCCAAACACCCTAAGGTCTTTCCGCCCATCTTCGTGAACATGGTTCGAGCGGGCGAGACCGGCGGTGTTCTCGATGAAGTCCTCAATCGCGTTGCGGATCACTTCGAGACAGATCAGGCGCTGAAGGCGAAGATCAAGTCCGCCATGAGCTACCCGATCGCGATGGGCGGTCTTGTACTCGTCGTCCTTGCCGCCATGATGGTATTCGTCGTGCCGACATTCGAAAAGATGTTCTCGGACATGGGCGGCGAGTTGCCTTTCATGACGCAGTTGCTCATAGACATCTCGCATTACGTTGCGAGCATCAAGGGCCTTCTGACCGCGGTTGTGGTCGTCGCTTTGGTGTTCGTGTTCAAGTGGTGGTCGAAAGGGCCAGGACTCGTCATCTGGGATGGCACCAAGTTGCGGCTGCCGATCTTCGGGACGCTGACCCGGAAATTCGCGCTAGCGAGGTTCACGCGAACGTTCGGGACGCTCGTCTCCGCCGGCGTTCCCATCCTCTCGGCACTGGATATCGTTGCTGACACGGCTGGCAATGAGGTCGTTGCAATAGCAGTCAAGAAGACACGCAACGCCATCAAAGAGGGCGAGACCATTGCCAAGCCGCTCTCTGAGAGCAAAGTCTTTCCGTCCATGCTCGTGCAGATGATTGCGGTAGGCGAGGAGACGGGCGCCCTCGATGCGATGTTGAACAAGGTCGCCGACTTCTACGATGAAGAGGTGTCCACGGCCGTTGACGGCCTCACCTCGCTGATCGAGCCGCTCATGATGGTCGTTCTCGGCGTGATCGTCGGCGGAATGGTGGTAGCGCTCTACCTGCCGATGTTCACGGTAATCACCTTGGTCCAGTAGCCTCCGACGCGCGAATCTGAATGGCCTCGTGCATCCGCACGGGGCCATTCGCTCGTTTGACGCCTGCCCAGATGACGTGGCGAAGAGTGATGGCCGTCACCTCTGCAAGAAACTTCTGTGAAAAGCCTAAAGCCCCGGACTCGGTGACCGATACATCTTTGTGACGGAAGGCAGCGACACAAGGTTGCTGCCAGACACCCCAAGTAGGGGGAGAGGAGGTACGACCAACATGAAGATGTTCCGTAAGAGTGAGGGCTTTACCCTCGTGGAGCTCATGGTCGTCGTGCTTATTATCGGTATTCTTGTTGCCATCGCTATCCCGGTCTTCAACGCCGCCAAGAAGAACGCTGAGACGAAGCAGTGCTTCGCCACCCAGCGTACGGTCGAGGGCCAGGCTCGTGCCTACGAGGCCGAGAACAACGATCTGCCGGCATCGGTTGCCGCAATGATCCCCAAGTACATCCAGTCGACCCCGGAGTGCAAGGCAGGCGGCACCCTGACGTACGACGGCACTGCCGGTACGCTCACCTGCACCGGTACGCTGAGCGACGGCACCGCCGCTCACGCTCACTACAAGTAAGACCTGTGTAGCTGATCGAAGGTCGAAGGGCCGGCGGGTAACCGCCGGCCCTTTGCTTTTCCGGCTCGCGGATGAC